>CAMAWU010000005.1 GCA_945862025.1 Ferrithrix thermotolerans DSM 19514
TGTCTTGACAAGACGGTCGGCGTAAAAGCAGCGAACAAAATTGTTTCGGCGAAAAAACTGACTAAAGCGCAGACTGCCCAAGTTGCAAAGTGTAAGTCATCGGCAAGCAGTGGAGGAAGTACTTCGGGGACAACCGGCACTACTACTGGTTCATCGGCGGCTGGCATGGTCTCACTGAATTACGGGCTGCTCGCATATATTGGTTCGCAACAGGCAGGACTAGGCAACATCTCTGACCCGGCGCTGCTGCAAGTCGGGGGCACACTTCGGATGTTTTTCAAAAACGGCAACGAACCACAAATACCAATTGCGGGGTTTGACAACAAGATTCACTCCTATATATCAACTGACAACGGTAAAACGTGGACTCTTGAATCGGGAGTGCGAATTGATGTGACTTCGCCGGTAACTGTTCGGGCTGCAGAATCAGGTGGCTACGAAGCATGGGGTTGGGTCTCAAGTGGAGGCGATGCAATGACTCGTTTCACATCTGCGACCGGAAGTGATTTCATCAAAGGCGCGGGAAATGTCATTAATGCATCAGCGTGCAAGAGTGCTGATGGTGTCGCCGCAGGATTCTTGGGTGACCCACAAGTAGTGAAAGTTGCGTCAGGATATTTGGCATACGCGCATGACTTGGCGGCAACAGGCAAGGCACCGTTCAAGCGGCACATGTGCGCGTTGACTTCGACCGACGGTTCAACTTGGGTACTTGATACTTCGAAAACACTTGCACTGCAATCGGATATTCAAACGAACCCGGAGACTTATCGCAATAGTTCTGGAGTCATTGAGCAAATTTTGGCTATTGATCAAGTTGATCCAACCACAAAATTGCGTTCAGGAATGCAGCTTCGCACTTCAACTAATGACGGTGCATCTTGGACAGAGTTGAGCGAGCTTAGTTTCTTTGCTGCCGACCCAGATCGCCTGGATCTTTCAAATGGTGATTCGCTGTTGGCGTTCGGCGGATTTGATCAGCAAAAAGGTGGATTACTTGGGGTGGCCAAAAAGATCTCAACTGCGTACAAAGCAAGTCGAACTGAGAGCGATATGCAGACAGTTGTATGGACTATTAGTGGCGCCAGTCAATCTGACATAAAGATCAAGAATCTGTGCTTGAATTCAGACTTGACCGCATCGATAAAATTCGCAACAAGTGGATCAAATATCACTGCGACCTATACCGCTGCAGTCAGCGGCCACGGTAATAGTTGCGTTTACGCGCTGATCGGCTCTGAACAAGCCATCAAATAAAACTATTTACTGTTGGCTACAGAAAGTTTTTGTTCGCCAAGACCAGAAATGCCAAGTTCGACAACGTCTCCAGCACTTAAATATCTAGGCGGTTTTTTGCCGTTGCCGACGCCTTGTGGTGTACCTGTATTGATCATGTCGCCCGGGTCCAAGACCATAAATTGACTTGTGTACCAAATTAGGTGGGCGACGTCAAAAATCATGTCAGAAGTATTGCTTGATTGTTCTTCAGCACCATTAATCTTCAACCAAAGTTTAAGATTTTGTGGATCGCTTACTTCGTCGGTAGTTGCTATCCACGGGCCAAGTGGGTTGAAAGTCTCGCATGACTTGCCCTTATCCCATTGACTGCCACGCTCAAGTTGAAATTCTCGTTCAGAAACATCATTTGAAACGGCATAACCAGCGACGTATTCAAGTGCTTCTTGCGGGCTGTTCAGGTATTTCGCTTGTTTACCGATTACGACACAAAGCTCAACCTCCCAGTCAGTTTTTGCAGAGAGTCGTGGAATAATAATTTCATCGTTTGGACCGATGATCGTATTTGGCGCTTTCATGAAGATAATTGGCTCTTTTGGAATCTCCATATTTCCTTCGCGCGCATGCTCGCGATAGTTGAGTCCAATGCACACAATTTTTTGAGGGTCAGATAAAGGCGCGCCAATTCGCTTATTTGAGATATCAACTTTTGGCAATTCTCCATCGCTGACTGCGGCTCTTAATTTCTCAACACCGTTTGCTTCAAAAAAATCTCGATCAAAGTCGGCAAAGATGCTGGAGGCGTCGTAGCTTTCAGTTGAACCTGTTGGAATCACGACAGGCTTTTCATTCCCACTCGGTCCGACTCTTAAGAGCTTCATGGCTTCACCCTGCTTCTGTTTTTATACGGCTGACTTGGAAAACACTTTTAGAGATTCAGCAATTGCAATTTCGAGGTCAGTTGCTGGTGGGGGAGATGCGATATCGATCCAATCCTGCGCGTCCGCAGAGTAGACGACCGGTAGTTGATTTGTTCCGTATGTCAAATCGCTAAAACCGCTAACGGCTTTAACGATTTCAACAAAATCTGATACTCCGACAACGTGACCGTTTATATTTACGACCGGTGCACCATCTATATTTGTTCGCGCCGCAAGAATGAAAGCAGCTGCAACATCGGGTGCATATTGAAAATCGAGCACACCGCCGTACTCGACATGAAATTTTTCTTTCTTGTTTGCCTTTTCAATTGCAACGCTTGGTTGCGATGTCATGCCTTGGTCACGACCTGGCCCAAATACGGTGTGCGGTCTAAGCCCGACACTTCGGATGCCATACTCATTCCAATAAACTTTCGCGACGTCTTCTGCCGCAGTCTTGTAGACACCGTAAAGTGTTGTTGGTAGTCGTTGCGCGTCTAGAGAGAGTTTTTCGTCTGGATAATCTGCGGCTAAACCGAATACCGCGATGCTGCTCGCATGACTTATATTTTTTACTCCAAGTTTTTTCGCTGCTTCAAAAATGTTTACAGTGCCAACTACGTTTACGCTCGCACCGAGCGCAGGGTTCGCTCGACAAAAAGGAACTTGAAGTGCTGCAAGATGAACCACGTGCGTCACTCCTGCCATCGCATCTTCTACATCTTGAGCAACGGTTAAGTCACCGAATGCCCACTTAGCTTTCGGCATTGACCCATGATTTATCAAAAGGTGGCGATGCTCATCTGCCTTTAGATCAAATGCAGTTACTTCGATGTCCTGCTCAAGCAGTTGTTTAACAACCCATGCTCCGATGCATCCATTCGCACCAGTTACCAAAAATCTTTCACTCATTAGTAAGTTGCCCTTCCGCCTGAAATGTCGTAACACGCACCTGTTGAAAAACTGCATTCTTCTGAAGCGAGCCAAGATACAAGGGCTGCAACTTCTTCAGGTTGTCCTACTCGTGACATAGGAATTTTTGCGATCATATATTCAAGAACTTTTGGATCAGTCTTCTGATTTATTGGAGTGCTGATTACCGCAGGTGCAATTGAATTAACCAAGATGCCGTCTGTTGCAAGTTCTTTACCAACTGACTTAGTAAGTCCGATCACTGCGGCTTTCGAAGCAGAGTATGCGGCAAGGTTTGGGTTGCCTTCTTTGCCGGCGATGCTTGCTATATTGATTATGCGACCCCATTTTCGAATTCGCATTTGACCGACAACTGCTCGCATCATGTTAAATGTGCCAGTCAAGTTAATGTTCATTGTCTGAAGCCAAGCATCATCGGTTACATCCCAAAACGGCATGTTGGGCCCGACGATGCCAGCGCTGTTTACAAGAATGTCGATCTGGCCTGCATCTTGTACTGCTTTATTACAATCAGACGAGTTACTGACATCTGCAGTTAAGAAGTTTGCAAACTCTGAACCCACAGTCGTTGGCTTATAAATATCGACACCGATGACTCTGCATCCGTCTTGGCTTAGGCGTTTTGCGCATGCCAGGCCGATTCCTTGCGATGCGCCGGTTACCAAAGCAAATTTGTAGTTTTTCATAGTGAACTAGGACAGTAACAAAATTATAATATACAGACAAGTTCTGCCTAATATGGGGGCAGTTATGAGCCAGAAACCTTGGGTTAATGTCGATTCTGTGAACAGAGGAATTGATGAAATTGTCAAGGTCGGGGCTGAGACACGCGCAATTGCGATTCTCAGAAAATGTCCAGAGTTCGCGTTATTGAACGTCGTCGCAGCCTTGGAACAGTCTGGGATTCGCTTGGTTGAAATTACTTTAGACTCGTTAAGGCCATTTGATTCAATTCAAAAAGTTATTGCTGAGCATCCTGGTCTTATAGTCGGCGCGGGAACAGTTCATTCTGCCGGTGATGTCAAAACGGTTGCAGAAATAGGTGGGAGATTCATAGTTTCACCGATTATCTCTGAAGAAGTGATGTTGGCAAGTTCACAAAGAGGACTAGCCGTGTTTCCGGGTGCGGCAACTCCGAGTGAGATTATCCAAGCATCTGCACTTGGGGCCACTGCCGTTAAAATTTTTCCGGCACAACAGCTTGGCGGTCCAAGTTTTTTGAAAGCAGTAATGTCCCCGTTACTCAATCCGAGGCTAATCCCAACTGGAGGTGTGGACATTCATAATGCACCGCGTTACATCGAGGCTGGAGCATTTGCGGTGGGAATTGGAAGTGCTTTGATCAAATCAGAGTTGATTGAGTCCGCAGATTTTTTAAAACTTGAAAAGCTGTTAAAAAAGTTTATGAAAGTAATTTTATGACTTATGAGGTAGTGACACTCGGAGAAGCCATGCTTCGGCTTTGGACGAATAATGGGATGCGCCTTGAAACAGTAGAGGCGATGAAAGTTTCTGTTGGAGGTTCAGAGGCAAATGTCGCCGTTGCGCTCGCCCGCGCTGGTCATAAAGTTGCTTGGCTTTCTCGGTTGCCAAATTCTTTTCTCGGCAAGAGAATTGCCAATGAGATCAGGATGCATGGAGTTGATACTTCAGCTTTATCTTGGAGTGATGATGGACGCGCCGGGCTCTATTTTGTTGAATTGAGCGGGTCTCCAAGAGGCGTATCTGTTTTATATGACAGGCAAGGGTCAGCTGCTTCTCAAATGTCTACTTTAAATACTGATCTTGCTGTGATTAAGGATTGTAAACTATTTCACTTGTCAGGGATCACCCCAGCACTGAGTTCAACCTGTCAGCAGTTGTGTCGAGAATCTTTAAAGGTAGCGAAGTCAGAGGGAGTTCCGATCACCTTTGATATCAATTATCGATCTGCACTTTGGAGTACAGAGGACGCAAAGAAAGAGGTCTCGCATTTGGCTTCTCTTTCATCATTGGTGGTTTGTACTTCCAGAGATGCCGAAGATTTGTATGGTTTGAGTCAGGATGATGAAAACCTTGCACAAAAATTATCAAATCGACTATCTGTTTCTAACGTCATTGTTACTCAAGGGTTGAGCGGCGTAACTTGGGTTTTGGATGGGCGAAATGGATCTACAGATGCGCAAATTGTGGAGACTATTGACAGAGTTGGTGCTGGAGATAGTTTCATGGCTGGAGTTATTTCGGGCTTTCTAAAAGGAAATATTGTTGAAGGGATTCGCAGGGGGCAGGCGATGGCCAGCTTGAAACGAGGAATTTACGGCGATCACCTAGTGGTTGCAGAATCAGAGATCCTAGATGCCATGAATGGCAACAATTTGGAAATTCGTCGATAGATGAACTATATCTATAATATATTATTAATACGAATGGGGGACTAAATGGCTGATGAAAATTGGCGAGGTAAGGTCGGTGGTCTTAGCCAATCCGAAATAACTGAATTTCTTTCGGAAGGTAAAACTGCTCGACTTGCGTGTTTAGATCAAGATGGTTGGCCATACATAGTTCCAACTTGGCACGAGTGGGATGGTAAATCATTTTGGGTTGTTCCCCGGCTTAAGTCCAAGTGGGCTCAATTCTTAAAGGATGAGTCCCGATGTTCAATAGTTGTAGATCAAATGGATCCACTGATAAAAGTTGTAGCAAAGTGTCGAGCGACTTGCGTTGAAGAGCCAAACATCGGGGGCGCTTGGGTTGAATTCGGAAATCGGATGTCAGTTCGATATTTAGGTCCTAACGGTCCGAGCTACTTAGTGCCAACTTTGAACGAGCCACGTTGGTTGTTCAGGCTAGATGTCGAGACTATGAACACATGGCAAGGTGTTGATTGGGCATCTAGGTACAAGACGACTAAATGGTAAAAATTTAGGCACAGCTTTGAAAATAAATTCGTTAGTTAAATCATCGCCATTACTAGTAGCCCCGCTATTAGGGCCGTTTGCAGTAATTGTCGTTGGTTTTTTATTTGCTTCGAATTTTTTTTCTGTGGGTAACTTCGCGAATTTGTCACGGCAGATTGGTTTTCTTTCGGTAGTTGCTCTTGGCCAGATGGTTGTCCTACTGATTAAGGGAATTGATTTATCGGTTGGAGCATTAATGACTCTCGCCATGGTTTTCGTCGCGCGGAATGCCCGCGAGACAGAGGTTGATCCAAGATTATTGATAACTGGAGCACTTTTTGTTGGAGTTGTCGTCGGCCTCGTCAATGCCTACCTAGTTCTTGGAAGAAATATCCCGCCCTTTGTGGCAACTCTTTCAATGTATTTATTATTGAATGGGATAATTTCAATTTGGACAAAGGGAGTTCCAAGTGGCGAAGTTCCCCAGATTTTGAAACAACTTGGAGCCACAAAAGTCGGTATTTTGCCGATTCCAACTGCGATTGGTTTAGGTTTAACAATATGTTTGGCAGTTTTGCTCTCGCGAACAATATTTGGAAGTTGGATTTATGCAACTGGCCAAAATTCTGAAGCAGCAAAAATTGCCGGGATCCCGACTGGACTCGTAACAATTCTCGCTTACGTGATTTGTTCCGTATGTGCGGTAATCGGCGGTCTGCTTCTAAGTGGCTACATTGGCTATGTAGATCGATATTTGGGTCAGGGATGGGAACTTGACTCAATTGCGGCGGCAATTGTTGGAGGAACGGCCTTTGCGGGTGGGCGTGGCGGCGCATTTCGAACTCTTGCCGGGGTGTTTACGATTGCTGGAATCTCAAATGTGATACTGCTAACGGGCGCAGATCGTTGGCTTAGATTCGTGTCAACTGGTTTCGTGATCATTCTGTCCATGGTGTTGCAGTCTGATCGAATTAAATTTGCAAAAAATATAATATAAGACTACGCTCAACTCAGTTGCACGGTGCAACTTAAATATACAAAATTGGGGGTAATGGGATGAATAAAACTAAAACGAAGTTGCTAGCAATGGGATTGGTCGCTGCTTTCATCGTCGCCTCGTGTGGCGGTTCAAGTAGTTCAACAGATTCTGGAGCAACAGAGAGTGGATCATCTGAAAGCAATAGTCTTACTGACGCCTGGGCCAACGACTGGGAGATTGCAGGTTTAGAAAATCCTGGAATTGCGGTTTCCGACTGGGCAATATCAGCAGTAGATACTAGCGGTTTCAAAAAAGATGGTCCGTACAAAATTGGGTTTGCATCACAAGGACCGACCAACTCTTGGGCAACTGTTTATGACGAGGCTTTAAAAGCTCGGGCGGCCGAGTTAGGTGTGGAACTTGTTTATGTGAGTGCGGACGGTAAAGAAGATAAGCAAGTCAATGACCTAAATGACCTGCTTGCTCAAAACGTGGACGCCGTAGTTGTCGCTCCGATGGGACCTGCGATTGCTGCGCCAGTCAAGCGACTTATAGACGCAAAAATACCGGTTATAGCTTGCGCAGGAGAGTTGCCAGAAGCAACTGCCACTGTGGTGAGAGACAACCGACTAAATGGAGCTATGTACGCGGAATGGATCGCAAAGAAGATTAATGGCAAGGGCAACATCATTATGTTGTCTGGCATACTTGCAACACAGACCGCGCTTAATCGAAAAGATGCTGCGTTGGAAGTCTTTGCTAAATATCCGGACATTAAAATTCTCGATTCTGGTGAAACCAATTGGTCGCCAACCGAGGCAAAGACGTTGATGGAGCAATTATTGACGAAGCATGGCGACAAAATTGATGCAATTTGGTCGGACAGTGGAATCAACGATGTGGGTGTAATTCCGGTTTATGTTGAAGCAGGAAAGAAGATTCCGCCAATGACCGGAGAGCCATTGAATGGATTCCTCAAACTTGCCAAACAGCACAATGTTGATTTCTTGGCCGTGGGATATCCACCGACAATGTCGGTTGATTGCTTAAATGCGGCAGTTGATGCTCTGCAAGGTAAGCCACTAACAAGTTGGGTAAATGCACCGGTTCCAATTTTTGAACTCTCCGGTGTAGACAAATATGTTAAGACAGCTTGCAGCGATGACCTTTGGGTTCCTGCTGTTGGTTTGAGCGATGAGTTATTGAAAAAACTCAAACTCTGCTAGAAAAAATTGTTAGCGGTTTTTATGACAAATCGACTGGAGGGGAGGGGTATTATCCCTCTCCTCCAAGTTGAAAGTGTTTCAAAAAAATATGGCGAAAATGTTGTTCTTGCGAACATTGATTTTTCGCTTCAAGCTGGCACGGTGCATGGGGTAATTGGCCAAAACGGTGCGGGCAAGTCAACTCTCGTCGGGATCATCTCTGGGATAGTTGTGCCAGACAGCGGAGATGTTCGAGTCTCTGATAATCCAATTGAACATGGAAGTCCTCGAGCAGCGTTGAGCGCCGGAATAGCAACTGTTTATCAGGAGCTAAGCCTCCTACCAGAGCTTGCAGTCTACGAAAATATGTTTCTTGGCGACGAAATAGTAAAAAACCGTCGTTTGGATAGTTCAGAGATGATCGAACAGACTCGTGCTTTGTTGTCAGAACTCGGTGGCTACGGAATAGATGCGGCCAGTCGGACATGGCGCCTTTCACTAGCGCAGAGGCAGATAGTCGAGATCGCGAGGTGCGTTCGGCGAAATGTCAAAGTACTGATTCTTGACGAACCATCGGCAGTGCTCGGTTCTAATGAAATTTCAACACTTTTCGAATTAATAAAACGATTGAACGCTCGAGGAACCGGAGTGATTTATATCTCTCATCGGTTGGCTGAGGTTGAGCAGATTTCAGATCAAATCACAGTCTTAAGAGATGGTTGTACTGCATTGCTTCAATCCAGAGAAAATTTTGACCGGCCGAAGTTGATAAGGGCGATGATAGGTAACGAATCTAGTTTTCGAGAGACTGCTCACACGAAAATTTCTGTAACTAATGCATTTTCTGTTGATGGTCTAAAGCTTCACAATAATGACGAAGTTGGAATTAGCTTTACTCTCTTAAGGGGTGAGATTTTAGGAGTTGCCGGCCACACAGGATCCGGCAGATCGAGATTGCTCAAAGGACTCGCTGGTCTTGGTGGTGTAATTGGTGGCTCAATCGAGATTGAGGGTGTTAAATACGAAGGGAAAGATTTGAAAAAACTGAAGGGTCTCAGTGTTCGTTACTTGCCAGAAGATCGGAAAAAGCTAGGGCTATTTCTTGACCGAAGCATTCGTGACAATATAGTCGTGTCTGATGTCTCCACACTCTCTAAGTTTGGGTTCTTAAACTTTAAAAAAATTATGTTGATTTCTCAAGAATTTTTTATCAAACTACGAATACGTGCCCAGGGATTAGATCAACTTGTGGCGAGACTTTCTGGAGGCAACCAGCAGAAAGTTTTGTTAGCTCGAACTATGTTGTCCGCCCCGCAAGTTTTGTTGCTTGACGAGCCATTGCGCGGTGTAGATGTTGGAGCTAAAACTGAAATAATTGACGCAATTAAGAGTCACGTGGCTCTCGGTAATGTTGCATTAGTTGTGTCGTCTGAACTCGCTGACATAATAGCCTTGACAAACAAGGTCTTGATATTGCGAAATGGTGCCACTCATAGTCTGATGAGCAAGCCGAACCTCGACGAAAACGAACTTGCTCTCGCTGTGGAAAATTCATGAGCATGAATCTTGAAACACGAATCGGCAAGCTTAAAGATGATGGACAAGCTATTTGGCTAACAGTAATTTTGCTTATAGTCATTGCAATCTTAAAGACTGACAGTTTTGCGACGTCTAGAAATTTAACAAATGTTTTAGGTCAGTACACATCTTTAATGTTGGTTACGGCTGGAATGCTGGCTGTGGTGGTGACTGGTCATATAGATCTAAGTGTTGCGTCACAAGTGCGTCTGGTAGCAGTACTCATGTCTGGAGTTGCAGATGGGAACAATATAAAATTTATCTTTGCGCTTGTGCTGGTAACAGTTATTGCATGTTTTGTTGGATTTATGAATTCACTAATTATTAATACCTTCAACATAGACGCATTTATTGTTACTCTAGGAATGAGCATAATTCTTGAGGGCGCCGCTTATGCGTACACCGAAAAAGGTGAAGGTTCGATTCCGATGTCCGTCTCGGATTTTGTTTACGGTTCAGTTGGTCCGCTTCCTTACGTATTCATGATCGGTATTGGAATGCTAGTTTTTTTGAGTCAATTATTGTCACACAGTCGAACTGGCCTATGGATGTATGCAGTGGGTGGAGACTCGGCTATGGCTCGTCGGTCAGGTATTGATATCTATCGAACTGTTACTAAGAGTTTTATCGTATGTTCGCTTTTTACGATGATTGCCGCAGTTGTGCAGGTCAGTCGGCAAGGTATTGGTGCCCCTAGTACCGGATCAGGGGTGGAGCTTTTGGCAATCACCGCAGTTGTTATGGGGGGAGCAACTCTTGGTGGAGGAAAGGGAAAAGTTTCTGCTGTGGTGGGCGGGGCGATGTTGCTTACTCTTATTAATAACGTCCTGAACTTGACAGGTATTTCTCAGTATTGGCAAACCTTTGTTCGAGGTTTAATTGTTGTTGCTGGAGTAGGACTGTTTAGTAGAAGACTTTTGAAAAGATGAGTGACAAGACTTGGGTTGTTGATTCACATTTGCATTTATTTAAAAAAGCAACCGCAGATTATCCGCGTGATTGTGCCTCCTTTTATCCTGCCGAGCGAGAGGCGCTAGTTGACGACTTTATTGAAGTTATGGCTGTGAATAATGTGCGACACGCCGTAATTGTCCCATTGGGAACTGAGACTAGATATTTAATTGAGATCCTCAAAGCATTTCCTGAGAAATTTTCTGGGATAGCAGTACTTGACTACAAAAGTCAAAACCCAGGCGAAGATATTCATCGATGGAAGGATGAGATTGGAATAAAAGGTATTCGGATTATGGGTGAAATAGGAGATCCATCGACAACTCGCTTCGAAGATCTGGCTTTGGCACAGTTGCTACGCGAAATGGCATCCCTTGACTTAATTTTGTGGTTTTATGGGTCACTTGAGCAGTTAAAATTAATTCACTTGGTTGCCAGAGCTTTGCCTGAGATGACTATCGTCTTGAATCACCTAGGGTTTTGCCAGCAGGGCTTTTCGGTAGATGGTTTTAACAGACCTCATATTGAAGTCAAGTTGCCACCACAGTCAGTAGAAATAGTTGAAGCATTAGCAGAATTCAAAAATATAAATGTAAAGTTTTCTGGGGAATATGGATTTTCGCATGAGAAATTTCCATTTCTCGACATAAAGCCGATCGCAACGAGGATACTTGACTCGTTTGGTCCAAGCAGGATGTTGTGGGCATCTGATTGGCCGTGGATTGAAGTCAATCCTGGGTACGAATCGCTAATTGCGCTAACTGATATTTATTTTGGTGGTATTTCTGATTTTGACCGCCAAGAAATCATGGGCGGTAATGCACAGAGATTATTGAAGTTAAAGTCATGACAGAGAAAAGTGATCTCGGAGCAACTGAGCGTATTAGTCAGATGTCTAGGTCAGGTATCAGAGAGATCATGGATCTCGCGTGGTCAATGGAAAACGTGAATCACTTAGAAGTTGGCGAGCCCGATTTTCCGACACCTAAGTGGATCTCTGATGCCGCAATTTCTGCAATTAATTCGGGCGAAACAAAGTACTCTCCAAATGCTGGAATCAACCAGTTAAGGGGACGTCTTGTTGAAAAAGTTCGAGCAATAAATCAAATTACTTGCGACGAGAGTCAAATTGTCGTCAGTTCCGGGGCAGTTGAGGCATTATTTATCGCGCTAACGACGATCTTGAATCCAGGAGATCAAATACTATTGCCAAATCCTGGTTGGCCAAATTTTAGGATGATGTGTTCTTTGCTTAGTGTGGAGCCAGTTTTTTATTCCTTAAGTAGTGAGCATAATTTCGAACCAGATGTGAATGAACTCAAGGGCCTATTGAGCTCAAAAGTAAAAGCTCTTTTGATTAATTCGCCATCAAATCCCCTTGGGGTTGTATTAGGGAAAAAGAAAACAGAAGAAATTTTAAGTTTTGCTAATTCGTCAGGGTTATGGGTTGTATCTGATGAGTGTTATGACCAAATTACCTACGAGGCAGATAACTGCAGTATTGGATCACTTGATGCAGCTAGCAATGTGATTACGGCTTTTAGCTTCTCTAAGACTTATGCGATGACGGGTTGGCGAGTCGGCTACGCAATTGTCCCCAATTCAATTTCGGGGGCGCTCGCTAAAGTCCAAGAACCAGTTATATCCTGCGTCAATACTCCAGCTCAATTCGCCGCAATTGCTGCTTTAGATGGTGATCAAAACGCGGTCAAGGGTATGGTTGCTGAATACAAACTTCGTAGAGACACTGCACTCGCTGAGGCTAAACGAACAGGACTGCAAGTTGTGCATCCAGGTGGGGCATTCTATCTTTGGGTAGATATTTCGAAAAGCCGAATATCTTCTCGTGATTTCGCGCTTGAACTTCTTGACAAATATTCAACCGCAATTGCCCCAGGCACAGCATTTGGATCAAATGGAGAGGGATGGATCCGGATTTCTTTGGCCAGCCCTGCAAGCAAAATACTGGAAGGGATCAAGGCAGTTTCAGAATTAGTAAAGTACAAAGGAGAAAACAATGCAGGTAATTAATTCCAATGTCGAATCTTTGAAAAAAAAAGTTATCGATGCGGTTGACTCGCAAAAAGAAAAATTAATCAAAATTAGTCATGCAATTCACGAGAACCCGGAAGTTGCATTTGATGAACATTTTGCACATGCAACTTTGACTGATGCTCTTAAAGACGAGGGACTTCCAGTTGTTCTAAATGCGTTTGGTGTAGAAACGGCATTCTCGGTTGATGTTGGCTCTGGGGACTACTGCGTGTCAGTCATTTGTGAATATGATGCGCTACCGGGCATAGGGCACGCATGTGGGCACAATGTAATTGCGGCAGCAGGATTAGGAGCAGGAATAGCCCTAGCGCCTATTGCTGAAGCTCTTGGAGTGAGACTGAGAATTCTTGGTACTCCGGCTGAAGAATCAGGTGGTGGCAAAGTAGTCATGGCACGAGCGGGAGCTTTTGCGAATGTTGATGCCGCGATGATGGTACATCCTGCCGATGCAGATATAGCGGCTTTAAGTTTTCTTGCGATACAACAGATGAAGGTAACCTTTACGGGGCTTGCGGCGCATGCTTCGGTCTCGCCACACAGAGGCAAAAATGCTCTCGATGCTGCAGTACTTGGATACATGGGTGTTTCAGCGTTGCGTCAACATATATTGCCAACTGAGCGGATTCACGGGATATTTGTGCGCGGTGGTGAACGTCCAAATATTGTTCCGCGAGAGACAGAAATGGAGTGGTACGTCAGATCACCGAGTATCGAGTCACTGCAACCGCTGAAGAAGCGAGTTGTCTCGTGTTTTAACGGCGCCGCAACAGTCTGTGATTGCCAGGTCAAGATTGATTACGATCACTTCACGGCGGCAGACGTAAAGCACAACATGCCTATGGTTGATGCGTATGTTGCTAATGCTAAATCGCTAGGTAGATCGTATGACCTTTCTGCTCTTCCAAGCGGGGGCAGTGGGTCGACTGATATGGGCAATATAAGTTACATTGTTCCTTCGATACATCCAATGATCCAGATAGCTCCAAATGGTGTTGCCTTGCACACAACCGAATTTGCTGAGTGTGCAGCTAGTTCCCAAGCCGATGATGCAGTTATCGCTGGTGCGAAACTTCTTGCCATGACGGCGATAGATACTTGGGTTTCGAGTGATCTGCGGAATCAACTTAAAGACAATTTTGGAAGTGCCGCACCAGCAAGTCTGGTTCTATAGAAAGTTTTTATTACCGTCAAAGGCGGCTCTCAAGCTTTAACTATCTTGGAGAGAATTTTAGCTAATTCGGCGAAAATTCACCAGAAACAATAGAGTTCCGAATATAGATCACTACTTGTTCAACGGAGCTATCCTCAAGTTTTGTTGCTGTATTAGCCACGTTGTGACCGATCAAATTTGTTTAGTCAGAGGTTAGTAGCGCTTGATAGTCAGACCAAAGAGTTGTCTGCTATTTATCTTTCAGCAAGATCGCCCCGACCATATAGAGAACTTATCTGAGTTCACAGAATGACATTGGCTACTACGGTGAAGATGCTGGAACTGTTGTTGTTGGCAGAACCGTTGTAGTTGCTGCGATAATAGTCGTCGTCACGGCTGGCAAGGTCGTCGCAGTGGTCGTAACAATCGTTGTGGTTGTAGTTGTCTCGGCTGGCAATGTAGTTGTAGTAGTCGGCGCAGTGGCTATCCAATATCGTTCGTATATGTCACGTGCCAAAGACTGGTACGACTTAGCGCGAATCACGTAACCAGTTGGTGTGAGATGAACTTTATCCCAAGACATCAACTTCGGATTGTCGTTAATTATTGCAGACCAATCTGAGAGAACAAGATTTGGATATTCGGAAGTGAGTTTCACGAGAACGGTATTGAAAACAACACTTCTTGCAAAGATCGCCTTGGTGTCTCTTCGATTAATAGTCAGCCAAGTGACAGGAACGTTGCCGATCGTGTTCATTAATTCGCGGATAATCTTTTCGTAAACTTCGACTTTTGTCTCGAGCGCAACATCGTTGCTGCCGAGCGCAACAATTACTGCATCGGGGTTCAGCCCCGCTGCTTTGAGTTTTAAATAACTCTTGACCCCTGACATTCGAATAGAAGTGTTCGGAGTCGGAAACGCAACTCGCCGAGAGTATTGCCCGTCAACAACGACATTCACCCACTGTCCATCACCTGCAACGAGTTTTTGGGCCTTTGCAAAATAGTCAGTGCCCCAAGTGATGCTGTCTCCGAGAATTAAAAGTGACGGGCTCGTGCCAACTGTAAATGGCGTGCTACTGCCAGCGCCAAGAGTGATAGCAAAAGCAACTGAAATCAAAACAAGTCGTTGAGCTAACCGTCTTTTGTTACTAATTCGAAACATTAGTTAGTCGGATCTCCCCAGACTCGAAACACGAGTGATGGTCCGGTGAGACTCAAATTTTCACCGCGACGCAACACGCACGCTTGACCTTGGCGCAAATCTCCAGATTGCCCCTGAACACATAGGTATATCTCTACCTCGTGCTCGGCGGAGATAGATATGCCACTTGTTACATGCCAACGTTCGACGCTGAACGGTGCACTCGGAATCTGAAATCTTGAAACAGGGTTCGAGCTTGTTGGGGGAGTAACAGATCTTGGTGCTTGAGGATTGAAGTTCGCCGTTGCAAAAAATTCATTAATGTCAATGTGCTTAGTCGTAAATGCAGCACGCATCACATTGTCGCTACTCGTCATTACTTCGACAGCCATGCCACCTAAGTACGAATGCACATTGCCAGGCTCAAGATAAATCGCGTCACCAGGTTTTAAGACAACATGATTCATTAATAACGCAACTATCACGCCACCACTATTTGGATACAAAGATGCAAGCATTTGAAGATGTTGTGGAAGATTCTGAAAATTCGGCTTCGATGTTTCATTGAGCGCCCATCGCACGGTTGCTTCTAATCCGTTTGATTGCAATTGTTCGGCTATTTCGTGCCAGCCGTTTTGCTCGGCGCGTGCAAGCGATTCGCCTACGGATGCAAAACCGCAAAGCATTTGAAATTCGGAAATTGCGCAGAGCAACTCTGGCTTGGCGGCCTGATCTTTATAGATGCGATTTATTGCGGTGCGACTGATGCCAAGACTGTTCTCACGGTTAAAACCAGCGAGTGCCTGAACTGTATTTGGGTGAGTTTGTAACGACAGTGGTTTTGCGACTGCAATTAGTTTCAATAAGAACGAAAGATCGCCAGTGACATTTTTTAATGGTGCGATGCCGTTGCCAGTTTCTAAAGTTGACGGCCCATCTGGATGTGTGCCGAACCAAAGTTCAGCCCAGGGTTTATTTTCTCGCGGCAATCCGAGCAAATCTGGCAACGCAGCGATGTCGCCCCATTCGTAGTGTTTTATTGCAGGGTTAAGAATTGCAGACATTTTCGTTACACGCTTCGTTAAATTATCGGCATTGCAACAATATGATTCGCGGCATCAACTATTGCGACATCGCTCGAAGTTCCGGCACGGCGATTGCGAACTTCAACAACTCCCGTCGCCACACCACGACCAGCGATCACTATTCGCGGGGTGCCGATAAGTTCAGCATCTTTAAATTTGACACCTGGCGAAACACCTTTGCGATCATCAAGTAACACAGTCATGTTTTGATCGTGCAGAGCAGTTGCGAGTGCTTCGCCAACAGTTGAGGTTTCATCACCGGGTTTGCCGGCAACAACAATGTGTACATCAGTTGGTGAGACCGCGGAAGGCCACTTCAAACCAATTTCGTCGTGGTTCGCTTCGGCGATTGCTGCAACTGCTCGCGAGACTCCGATTCCGTAAGAACCCATTGTGACGACTTGTGATTTTCCGTTTTGGTCAAGCACAGTGAGTCCGAGTGCTTCGGCATATTTGCGACCCAGTTGAAACACGTGACCGATCTCAATGCCGCGGCGAATTCCTAACTTTGCGTTGCATTTTGGACATGCGTCACCGTCACGTACATCAGCGGCATCGATTACGCCGTCGCTTGCGAAATCACGACCGTATACGAGACCTGCAACATGTCGACCTGACGCATTGGCACCAGTTATCCACGCGCTACCAATTGCAATGCTGCGGTCGAGTAAATATTTGATGCCACTTGAGTTTTTTAACCCGAGCGACTGCGGTCCGATATATCCCTTGACGAGATTCTTGTTAGAAGCGAAATCTGCTTCTGTGAACTCAACGATTTCGGCTGGCGAGACTTGTGCTTCAAGACGCTTGGTATCGACATCACGATCACCTGGCACACCAACTGCGAGAGGTTCAAGGCGACCATCCGGATAACGCAAATTGACGATGACATTTTTGAGTGTGTCGGCCGCCATCCACTGACGGTCGGCGCGCTTTAAATCAGATCGCGTGTTGAATAAATCAACCAAAGTAGCGATCGTCGGCGTTGCTGGCGTGTCGTGCACAACAGCCGCGCCAAGATTCGAGGATTCAATTTTGGCTGGTTCGCCGACTCGAACTGCTTCGGTGTTGGCCGAGTAGTCGCACTTTGTACAACTGACGAATGTGTCTTCACCAGAATCACAAGGGAACAAAAACTCTTCAGAAGCCGACCCGCCCATTGCCCCTGACATCGCCGAGACGACCGCGTAAGGCAAACCCAACCGATCGAAGGTTCTTAAGTATGCGGCCCGATGTGCGTCGTAGCTGCGCTGCAAACCTTCGTCGTCCAGATCGAAACTGTATGAATCTTTCATCAAAAATTCGCGTCCACGCAACAGACCTGCGCGTGGGCGAGCCTCATCGCGAAACTTAGTTTGAATTTGGTAAAGCCACAGCGGTAGATCTTTGTAACTGCTGTACAAATCTTTGACTAAAAGTGTGAACATTTCTTCGTGAGTTGGACCAAGTAGATAATCGACACCGCGTCGGTCTTGTAAGCGAAATAAATTCGGGCCATAGTCTGTCCACCGACCGGTTATTTCGTAGGGTTCGCGTGGCAACATCGCAGGAAAATGCACTTCTTGGGCGCCGATCGCATCCATTTCTTCGCGGACGATGGTTTCAACTCGATTCAGTGTTCGTAAACCAAGTGGCAACCATGTATATCCGCCAGGCGAAGCGCGACGAATATACCCTGCTCGAACCAAGAGGCGATGACTTGGCACCTCGGCGTCAGCTGGGTCATCGCGTAATGTCCTTAAAAACATTGTTGACATCCGCAAAATCACGAGCCCTCACTTGGCGGCGCGTGAATCAGCGCCGTCTTAAACTTTAGTTCCGCGCCCCTATACTTAAGGCGACCTAAAAGTTCATTGAACCGAAGGCGTGGGTTTAGGCCCACGCCTTTTGTTCTCTATCGGGTGTCTTTTTAGTAAGTAAAAGGGCTATTTGATAGCGATTTGATAGTTATTTAACCGTGTTATTACGAGAAAGGAGATATCTAATGGCCACGAGTTCAAACGAGAGTGCAGGCACGAATGTGGCAGGCACAAATGCAATAGCCACACGTATCACCGAACTCGTAACACCGATTGTTAGCGATCTCGGCCTTGACCTCTATGACCTCGAATTTAACAGTGGTGTCGTGCGAGTTGTCGTAGACACAAAACCTGGGTTACTGGGCGAAGATGGTCAACCTGCGGGTGTTGATCTCGAAAAAATTGGTGTGCTCACTCGGCTTATCTCAAAAGAGTTTGATCACTCAGAGCCGGTGCCAGGTCGCTACACACTTGAAGTGACGAGCCCAGGTCTTGAGCGCAACTTGCGTTTGCCGCGGCACTATGTTCGCGAGGTCAATAAGGTTATTAGTGTGCGATTGACCGCACCGCTTGAAAATAGCAATGAGCGCCGTGTGCAAGGTCTGCTCGTAAGCGCTGACGATCGCGAAATCACTGTGCGTAATGCAAGTGATGTCGAAATCGCAATTAATTACGCGATGATCGATCGCGCTCGAACAGTTTTCGAATGGAAGCCGACTTCAAAGGAAGAAGCTCGCCACTCAAAGAAAAAATTCGCTACTACAACGGAGGCCAAAGCATCATGAGCAACATGGACATGTCAGAAGCGCTGCGCATGCTCGCAGCAGATCGCGGAATCACTATTGACGCGCTATTGCAAGTACTCGTCGAAGCATTAGCAACGGCGTATAAGAAGCGACCAGGTGCGGCAGAAGAAGTAATAGTCGGGGTAAACCCAGACAATATGGATATTTCTTTTACGGCATACGACGTAAATGACGACGGTGAATGGATCAACGAACGCGATGACACACCGAAGAAAGACGAACTCGGTCGCATCGCTGCGGTGACTTTCCGTCAAGTAATGAGTCAACGAATTCGCGAAGTAGAGCGTGAACGCAAGTTCGAAGAGTATGCGAACCGTGAAGGCGACATAGTTTCAGGAACAGTTCAAAAGACTGACACTCGATACACACTGCTTGATTTGGGACGCGTTGAGGCATTACTGCCACAAGCAGAACAAGTACTTGGAGAAACACGCGAACCTAATGCTCGACTAAAGGCATACATTGTTGAAGTGCGTCGCACTCCAAAGGGTCCGCAGATTGTTGTCAGTCGCACTCACCCAGGTTTGATTATGCGACTATTCGAAATGGAAGTTCCTGAGATTGCTGACCGAATCGTTGAGATTAAATCGTGTGCTCGTGAACCGGGTCAACGCACAAAAATTGCGGTGTGGTCAAATGACAAGGCAATTGACCCTGTTGGTGCTTGCGTTGGCGCTCGTGGTGGCCGCGTGCGCATGGTTGTTAATGAACTGCGCGGAGAAAAAGTTGACATCATTCCGTTTAGCGAAGATAAGCGTGATTTCATCGCTAAAGCAATGTCACCAGCAAAAGTTACCGAAGTTCGTTTAAGTGCAGACGAAACTCAAGCCGATGTAATCGTGCCTGACTTTCAATTGTCGCTGGCGATCGGCAAGATGGGTGTAAACGCAACACTTGCGGCACGACTGACCGGCGTTCGCCTTGATATCAAGAGCGAGTCAGAAGCGGCTGCTGATGGCAATGCCGTTGTTCGTCGCTCTGTTGAGGCAGCCCCAGAATCGGTATATGCCGAAGGTGAATGGAAGACTAATACAAATTCTGGCGCTATGGAGTGGCATGCGGCCGATGGATCAATTCTCAGTCAAGAACAAGTTGCTGCGCAATCTGGTGCGTCAACAGAAGAATCGAAAGGCTAAGCACTTTGCCAAAGGCTAAACGCGTTCACGAGATCGCCAAAGAACTCGGAATGACAAACGCTGAGGTCATTGACCTCAGCGGAAAACTTGGCATCGGTGTGAAGGGTCCATCCTCAACAGTTATTGATGCCCAGGCAGATCGAATTCGTGCGCGAGCCGATCGAGAAGGCCTGACTCGCCCGACTCAGCCAGAAGATGTCTCGGCAAAACCAGTCAAAAAGGCTGCTGTTAAAAAAGTTGCTGTTGCGAAGAAAGTTGCCGGCGCCAAGAAGGTTGCTGGAGCAAAAAATATTACTGGCACATCGAAAGTTGACGATGTTGAAGTAGCACCGGTTGATGTACAACAGCCGGTCGTGGCTTCCGTACCAGTTGTAGTAGGCGAGACTGAGATTTCAACTAGTCGTGTAGTTTCATCCGCTCAGCCGCATCGAGCAACTGCACCAACTAGTGCTACTTCTAGTACTGCTTCGAATCAACCGGTTCGACAAATTCAACCGTTGCAACCAGAACCAGTTCGACCCGTTGCACAACCAGCGCCGGCAGCGCGCATTGCGCCGACTGCTCCAACAGTTCCGAATGTGCCGACTGTGCCAAGTCAACCTGCTCGCCCAGCAACACCTGGTGCGCGTCCGATTCCACCACCGCCAGGTTCGTCGCGTCCGATTCCACCACCACCGATTCCGCGTCGCCCAGAAGGTGGAGTAACTCGTCCGCCGTTTAATCGCTCAGCGCCTCGCAGTTCTGCTCCATCAACGAATGCACGCACTGGTCGAATTCCTGCGTCACAACTTGGTCGTGGTCCTGCTGGTTCGGGTGGTCGCACTTCTCCTGATCGTTCGGCTCCTGGCAGTCGACCTACTGGTGTCGGCGGTCGTCCGGGTGCGCCAACTGGTGGACGCGGAACCGCACTTGGTCGAAGTAGTCCAACTGGTCCTGGTGGTCGTCCAGCAGCAGGTCGTGGTCCTGGCGGCGGTCAACGTCGTGGTCCGCGTAAAAAAACTCGTGGTCAGCGTCGTCAAGAATTTGAAGAGCAACTTCCACAGACGCCAACAAGTTATACGCCGAGCGCAAGTCCAGTTCCTGAAGGCATCGTCGTAATTGAGCGCGGAGGTTCTTCACAAGAGTTCGCGCCGAAATTAAATCGCACACCGGCTGATGTTGTTCGCTTTCTGCTTGAGCACGGTGAAATGGTCACCGCAACGATGACACTTGTTGACGAACAAATGGAACTCTTCGCACTCGAAATTGGTGCAGAGATTCTTCTCGTAGATCCGGGTCAGCAAGAAGAACTTGAATTGCAAGCAATGTTTGATGACTCAGACGACGATGACCCTGAATTACAAGAAACTCGTCCGCCGATTATCACGATCATGGGGCATGTTGACCACGGCAAAACAACTCTGCTTGACAAGATTCGCAATGCCAATGTTGTCTCTGGCGAAGCTGGTGGAATAACTCAACACATCGGTGCATATCAAATTGAAAAGAGTGGCAAGCTAATTACTTTCATTGACACCCCTGGTCACGCTGCATTTACAAAAATGCGCGCTCGTGGTGCAGGGGTCACCGACATCGTTGTGTTGGTTGTTGCAGCAGATGACGGTGTGATGCCACAAACAATTGAAGCGATTAATCACGCTCGAGTTGCTGAAGTGCCGATTGTTGTAGCGCTTAACAAAATTGATAAAGATAATGCAGATGTTCAGCGTGTGCTTTCGGGGCTTGCAGAACAACAACTAACTCCAGAAGCGTGGGGTGGCGACACGATCGTGGTTGAGATGTCAGCGCAGAGCGGACTTGGCGTTGACGACTTGCTTGAGCAATTAAATGTTGTCGCCGAACTTGAAGAACTGACTGCGAACCCAACAGGTCGTGCAAAGGGTGTTGTGCTTGAAGCACAACTCGATATTGGTCGTGGGCCAGTGGTGACAATTTTGGTTGATAAGGGAATGCTCAAAGTTGGCGACCCAATTGTTGCTGGTGCTGCTTGGGGCAAAGTTCGCGCATTAATTAACGATCGTGGCGAGCAAGTGAAACAAGCAGGTCCTTCTTCGCCGGTGCAAGTTCTCGGGTTGTCTGCGGTTCCTGGTGCGGGTGAAGAATTTAGATCAGCACCCGATGAGCGCACGGCGCGAACTGTTGCTGCTGCACGTGAGCAGCGATATCGCACGATGAACCAACGGGGCGATGCTCGTGTTCAGCGCGGCGTGAAACTTGAAGATATCTTCACACAGATTCAGGCTGGCGAAGTCGCAACACTGAACGTGATCGTCAAAGCCGATGTGCATGGATCACTTGAAGCAGTAACTGAGAGTTTGCGCAAACTTGAGCGTGACGATGTGCGTGCCGCGTTCGTTCACCGTGGTGTTGGCTCAATAACCGAAAACGACATTTCGTTGGCGGCTGCAACGAACGCAACTTTGATTGGCTTCAATGTTCGTCCTGATCGCAAGATTCGCGAATTGGCCGAAAAAGAGAATGTAGAGATTCGAACTTACGAAATTATCTACAAGCTTCTTGAAGATGTTGAGAAGGCGATGAAGGGAATGCTCGCCCCAGAATTTATTGAAGTTGTGACTGGCGAAGCCGAAGTTCGTGAGATTTTCAAGGCACCAAAGGTTGGATCAGTTGCAGGATGTTCGGTAACTTCGGGTGTAATTACTCGTGGATCGAAAGTTCGATTCTTGCGCGACGGAACAATCATTTGGAAGGGCAATATCAATACATTGCGCCGCTTCAAAGATGATGTTCGTGAAGTCCGTGAAGGTTTTGAGTGTGGCATAAGTTTGACTGACTTCCAAGATCTAAAGCCCGGTGATGTCATTGAGACCTACGAACTCAAAGAGGTTGAGCGCGTCTGAAGCGTCTAATCTGTCGTTGTGGCAGATCTTGAGTTTTTCTTTGATCCAGGTTGTCCGTGGGCTTGGGCAACTTCGCGTTGGATCACAGAGGTTGTAAAAATTCGACACTATGAAGTGTCGTGGAAGTTTATTTCATTAGCAATGGTTAATGGTGATCGCGGCTATGCACCCGACGATGAGTATCACAAAGTTATTCATAATTTTGGTCTGGCTACTTTGCGTGTCGCCAGCGCTGCTCGTGCGGCTGAAGGTAACGAGGGTGTAAGAAAGTTTTACACTGCGTTTGGCACATCATTTCATAATTTAAAAAAGCGTCAAGGTTCAGATACGAACCCACATCAAGTTCTGACAGAAATATTAAAGAGCCAATCACTACCGACACAATGGGCCGATGCTTACGATGACGAAACGCATACACCGATAATTCGTTTCGAGACTGACTTGGCAATTTCGCGAGCAGGAAAAGACCTTGGCGCCCCGATTCTCACTTTTAAACCGGGCACTACTTCTGAGGGAACGTTTTTTGGTCCAGTGATTTCAAAAATTCCTCGTGGAGACGATGCTGTTAAATTTTGGGATGCAGTTGAGGCGGTTGCTACGACGCCAGGAATGGCAGAATTCAAACGTTCACGAATATCTTTGGACTTAACATAGAAATTTAGAATTGAGGTATTAATGAAAGTTGTATATACGCCGGCACATTTGTTGCATAATCCAGAAGTTGAAATTGAACGATCGTCTGCTCATTCGCCGTTTGAGCACATTGGTCGTGCCGAAAAGATTCGTGAGACTTTGGCTGGCGACAAGGCTTTCGACTTTGTATCGCCGACTGCGTGGGGTACTGAACCGATAACCAAGATTCATAATCCAGGTTTATTGAAGTTTTTGTCGACAGCGTGGGCTGATTATCAGCGCGACGTAAAAGAAGTTCGCGAGGTTGTGCCTGACATGTTTTTTAAATCAAACCTGCGCGAACATATGGGTTCTCGTACTGAGCCAGAGTCAATCAACGGCAAATTGGGTTGGTGGTGTTTTGAAACGACAACACCGCTAACTGTCGGCACCTACGAGGCAGCGCGAGGTGCGGTTGATGTTGCTTTGAGTGCAACAAAAATTGTTTTGGATGGCGAAAAAAATAGTTACGGATTGTGTCGCCCGCCAGGTCATCATGCGACTACAGATTTATATGGCGGATATTGTTTTTTCAATAACGCGGCGATTGCAGCCCACCATGTTGCCAGCACAACTGGCACCAAAGTGACTGTGTTGGATGTTGATTATCACCACGGCAATGGCACGCAGCAAATTTTTTATGAACGCGATGACGTGCAGTTTGTTTCGTTGCATGGTGACCCCGTGCGCGCTTATCCGTATTTCACTGGCTACGCCGAAGAGACAGGATCAAGTAAAGGACTTGGTTCGACGCTTAATTTGCCACTGGCTGCGCGCACCGATGATGACAGTTATCTAAAGTCACTTGAGCGTGCCTGCGAGAGTATCAAAAAGTTTGGCCCGTCGTTATTGATAGTTTCTCTTGGACTTGATACTTTTATCACTGACCCGATTAGTGATTTGTCTTTAACGACTCCTGGATACGACCGTTGCGGTGCGCTAGTCGGAGCACTTGGCTTGCCAACTGTTGTGCTGCAAGAGGGCGGTTACGACGTAAATGCTCTAGGCGTAAATGTGCAATCTTGGTTGCACGGCCTCGCTCGCGCTAGTTAGTTTTTAGTGCTCGCGTAAATATTTTTCGAATTCAGCAGCGATCTCATCACCACTTGGAATCGGTCCACCAAAATTAATTTCGGTCGTTCCGTTCGCGAGTTGCTCATCAAAACTTTGCTCAAGTTGTGTCAGCATTTGCGCGTGATCGTTGTTGCCGGCGATTAATTGATCAAGTCGTTCGCGTTGAGTAGTGGCTTGTTCGCGCATTGCTGAAACGTCGATTGATATTCCTCCAGAGTCGCACAATGCAGAAAGCAAAGCCGCCGACGCAGCAGGGTAAGGCATTGATGCAACATAATGTGGAACACGCGCCCATAATCCGAGCGCTTGAATTCTTCGCTCAAAAAGGGCATGTTCAATTGCCGCTGCCATGCCAGCCGGTACATCGACAGAACTTTTTATATAAGGAAGATTTGCCACGAGATCTTTATCAGGTGATGTGCACGAAATATATACGGCTCGCGTATGCGGAGTGGCAAATGGGTACGCACCAATGCCGATCATGCGACGAACACCGAATTCAACGCTGATGTCGGCAATAGTTTGTGCAAATAGATGCCAACGAGTATCAGGCTCAGGGCCGGTAAGAAGTAATACATCTTTGCCATTGATGTCTTGGCCGAGTGCCATTTCTGGCGTCGACCAAATAAGTTTCGTATTTACCCCATCGCGCAACTCCATAATTGGGCGTCGTGCTCGATAGTCAACAAAAGTATCGTTATCAAAAGAGATTATTGGTTTGGCATTTGTCTCTTTCGAAACTGATTCCATCGCGTTTGCGGCAGCCGAACTCGTGTCAATCCAGCCCGTCATCATTACGACTAGCAACGGCTCATTGATCTCTGGCATGTCACCAATAATTGTGTACGGCTTATCCATTTTGTGACCTCAGTTTAGACGGGATAACGCTTCTTGCGCACTGTTGGCTGCGGCTTCAGTCTGCAACTTAAATGGCTCAAGATCGGCCGACTGCTTTTCTCCAAGTGCACCGCCTAAATATCGTGCATAAACGCCCTCGACGATGCAAGCAAGTTTCCAATAGGCGAAGGCTCGATAGAACTCAATATTTGAAACATCGCGACCGGTAATTTTTGCGTATCGTGCGATTAAATCACTGCGATTCAAAAATCCTTTAACGGTTGTGTATTGCGACATCCACGGAGACGCTTCATCGTTTGGTCCGGTCCAATAAACAGTAAGCAGACCCAGATCTGCGAGTGGGTCACCAAGAGTGCAGATCTCCCAATCAAGAACTGCTTGAATTTCTCCTTGAGAACTTACGATGCAATTATCAAGTCGATAGTCACCGTGCACAATCGTTGCTGGGCCTTGTTCTGGAATTCGCTTTGAAAGTTCATCGTGCACTCGATCAATCGATGAAAGTTCACGAGTCTTTTGTGCATTCCATTGTCCGTACCAACGCTTCAGTTGACGAGCGATATAGCCCTCATGTCGACTGAAATCTTGTAGTCCGACTGCATTCAAATCAACGGCGTGAATTTTGGCCAAAGTTTCAACGAGTGATTCGCTCGCGCGGGTGCGTGTTTGTTCGGTCAAGACTCTTTCGGCGATCGGAATGTCGCGGACAATGTGACCATCTACAAAATTCATCACATAAAATGGAGCACCGTTAATTTCTGTATCTGTGCATAATCCACGCGCACGCGGAACAGGAACACCTGAGTTCTGCAGCGCCGCGATCATTCGGTGCTCGCGCCCCATGTCATGGGCGCTTGCAAGCCCGTGGCTAAGTGGCGGACGGCGAAGAACATAGTGATTTTGATTTGTGTCGCGAACTGAAAAAGTCAAATTCGAATGACCACCAGCAATAAATTCAAAACTAAATGGACCTTGAGCACCTTCGACATTGGCTTCAAGCCATTTCGTAACTTTTGGTGAGTCAATACCAGCGCCGACTGTGTCACTCATTACAAGAAACCTATCTAAAATCTGCTGTGTCGTGCCACTTGCGACTAAACAATGCTCATGTGCTGTATCAAAAGTGCCTAAACAATACATGGGCAGTATCGTTTGAAGCATGGCAATTGATGTAACAGATCTGACTTTTCAAAAAGAAGTTATTGATAAGTCAATGATTTTTCCGGTGATTGTTGATTTGTGGGCTCCATGGTGTGGACCGTGCAAGACGCTTGGCCCGATTCTTGAAAAATTAGTTGATGCAACCAAAGGTCAAGTTATTTTGGCGAAAGTCGATGTCGATAAGTGCCCGCAAATTGCCCAGGCGTTTCAAGCTCAGTCAATTCCTGCCGTCTATGCAATGAAAGACGGAAAGATTCTGGATGGTTTTGTTGGTGCTCAACCAGAACATGCTGTGAGTGAGTTTGTAAATAAACTTCTGCCAGAAGTTGAGGTTGTAGACGCGAAAGAACTTCTTGCCAAAGGCGATGAAGCCAGTTTGCGTAAAGCACTTGAAGCTGAGCCGACTAATGAGGCAGTTGTGATAGCGCTTGCAGAAATGCTCGTTGCCCGCAATGATTGCATGGCGGCACTTGAAGTTTTAAAGACGATCCCCGAGACAGATCGAGTGCGTGTTGCTATTGCTGCAGCAAGGTCTGCTTTTACTCCCGATGATGATTATGACAAGCAATTGACTGCTCTTTTATTGAGCGTAAAGACGGATGAACAAGCCAAGCAGCAATATCTCGATATTTTGCTGAAAATGGGACCAAACGATCCGCGCACAAGTGATTATCGCAAAAAGTTGACGGCACAACTTTTTTAAATATCTCAAATATCTCAAATTGTTAGTGCCCCGATTTGGGGTTAGTGCCCACATGGGGCAGTGAAATTAATTCTTTCGAATTTCGACCGCTTCAAGTCGCTTGTTAAATGGTTCGGTCTGTCGAGGCTGCTTGGCTCTGTGGTTAGTTTGATAATTGTTTCATTCGCGGGGTGGTGGTTGTTGCGAGTTCCACCGCCGCCGCCAGAGTATGCAATGGCATTTGCGAGTACGACCACAGTTTTGAGCACTCTAGACATCACACCGCAAACGACAATTGAACTTACATTGATCACGGTGCATGTTGCTGGTGCTGTTCTTGAACCAGGGGTATACAAACTTGATGCAGGGTCGCGAGTGAACGATGGTGTTATCGCGGCAGGCGGGGCGACAACACAAGCAGATTTGGATTCGGTAAATCTTGCAACGATATTGAATGAAGGCGAACAAATTTATATTCCGAAACGAAATGATAAGCCACATGTAATCGTGCAACCGAGAGCGCCAGGTTTACCAAGTTCTGCTGGCAACATAATTTCTGGAGGTGCAACACAAATAGCACCACTGCTAGTAAATATCAACACTGCAACTGCGATTGAACTTGAGCAACTTCCTGGGGTTGGTCCGTCGACATCGAAAGCGATTATTGCCTATCGCGAAAAAAGTGGCGCATTTCTCAGCGTTGAAGATCTACTCAATGTCCGTGGAATTGGCCCCGCAAAACTAAATGAAATTTTGCCGCAAGCGCGCGTGAAATAGTTTTCTAGATAACTCCGAGGACTACAGCCGCCAGTGCAAGTGAAATGAGTGAACCCAGAACGACACCAATTGCTAGTGGACGAAATTCCTTAATCCACTCTGGCCAACTAGAAATAGTTAATTGAACTGCGCGACGAGCGGCATAATGACCAACGACCCACCACAACAATGCACTCGAAATAAAACTCAAGGCATAGCGAATGACTCCACCAGCAGCCGGAACACCAAACAATGGCAGTGTCGGCAGGGCGATAACGGTGAGTACGAATCCGATCAAACCTGTAAATGAGCCCGGCAATACAATCAAAAATAAGCCAGTCACTAAAACGATCAGTGAGAGGGCGATTGCCGCGAATCCACCTTTTTGATGAACTTCGTCGCGATTCGCGAGGATTCCATCTTTTACGACTTGTGGTTTGCGTTTGCGAGCCAATAGCGAACCAGATAAAAGTTTGCCTTGATGTACGTCAAGTCGCCCGTCTGCTCGCTCGCTCGTACGTTCGCTCGTACGCCCGCCTGAGTTTTTTGTCTTGCGGGCTTTTGCCATGACTCAATCGTACGATCTATGGCGTTCTGATTGGTTCATAGTTGGATTAGCGATTTCGGCTGTTTGTGCGACTCGCGCGGCCGAAAAACTTCTCGTGCCAACGATCATTTTGGCGCTCGTCCTCAGCGTGATGCTGATTGCAATGGCAATTCGAAGGACCAGAATTTCTTTAAGCATTGCACTGTTATTTTTCAGTTTGCTTGGCTTGTTGCACGGCACTGCTGCAATCAACGAATTACGGAGTGTCAAGTTGGGAAATTATTCGGGTGTTGCTCGAGTGATTAGCGACCCGCAACGCAGTGGTGCGGCAACCCAGATTGTCCTTGAAATTGCCAGAGACAGATTTATTGTCTACGCATATGGACCACCCGCATGGCGGTTAAACAATGTTTCTGTTGGAGAAAGGATTCTTGTAACAGGTTGGCGCAGCAGACTCTCGCCAGAGCATGAGCAACGATTAATCTCGAAGCACATCAAGGGCAAATTTGAAATCAAGTCAGTCGAAGAACGAAGGTTTACTGCGGCGCCGTTGTTTCGAAGTGCACAGCGTGTTCGCAAATTAATTGATCGTGGCGCTTCGTCATTCTCGTATGACGAAAGATCACTGTTCACGGGTTTGGTAATCGGTGATGATTCAGAACAGCCTGAGGAAATGGTCATGGCTTTTCGAAAATCTGGCTTGGCTCATCTCGTCGCCGTGTCGGGTCAGAATGTGGCGTTTGTGCTGGCAGGACTTTCTCCATTATTGCGTCGCTTGCCTCGCACTGCACGGCTGATCGTCACCTGTGGCATTTTGATTTGGTTTGTCGTGATTACTCGAGTTGAACCAAGCGTCGTTCGTGCAGCGGTGATGGCCGGTGTGGCAACACTCTCAATTTCAATTGGACGTCCAACGCGCACATTGCGACTGCTTGCGATAACTGTTATCGCAACGATATTTTTTGATCCGCTACTTGCATGGTCGGTCGGATATTTCATGTCGGTCGGGGCAACAGCAGGTTTATGTTTATTGTCTGGGCCGCTTGCACGGGTAGTTCCTGGCCCACGCTGGCTTGCCAATTTGATTGGCGCAACTGTCTCGGCACAAGCAGGAGTTACACCTGCAGTAATTTTCGTGTTTGGTTTGCCAGCAGCCATCGGAATTATCGCAAATGTATTAGCGGTTCCCGTCGCGGCGTTAGTGATGCTCGTGGGTTTGCCGCTGTCGCTTTTGGCTGGGGCACTAAGTCAAACTGTATTTTCTGCAATCGGGACAGTAATGATGTGGCCAGTTTTTATTGGCGTGCGGTGGGTTTGGTGGGTGGCAGCGATCGGTGAACGATTGAATACAACAGGTTTCATCAATCTTTGCTTGTGGATTGCAGTCTTGGCGATGATCTTGTCGTTGCTACACCGAAGTGCGAGAGTAGAGGGGTGACGATTCACTTAATTACTGGTAGCGACCCACGACTTGTCTCAGACAAAGTTACCGAGATTACTCGAGAATTAATTAAGGCTATGGATTCACAAGAGAGCCGTAGCACGATTTTAGAGACTCACGATGCAGGAGCGCCAAGCTCTGATCTTCGTGAGAATGCAATCCGTCAAGCAATCGCATCGGCCGAGACAATGTCGTTGTTCGGCGAAGAGCGCGTTGTGGTGATCCGAGAAATTGCAGAAGCAACTGTCAATGAACTGGCGATACTTGTTAAATACCTTGACCAGCCAGCTGACAGCACGCACTTAGTAGTTAGTGCCACCGGCAAATTACCAAAATCAATTAGCGATGCATTTAAACGATCAGGTACAACGGTTATTTCAACTGAGCCTCCAGCGCGCCGTCAAGAACTTGTTACTTGGTTTTTAGAAAAGTTTGCAGAGTCTGAGTTGAGTGTCGATGCTGTAGCGCTGAATAACATCATTGACTGGCTGGGTGAAGACCAAGCAAGACTTCCAGGATTGATTGACACACTCGTGTCGGCGTACGGCACATCAAAGAAATTAACGGCTCAAGATGTCGCGGTATTTCTTGGTGATGCAGGAGGAGTCAAGCCATGGGATTTAACCGATGCCGTTGACGCTGGAGATTCAAAATTGGCGTTAGAGATGCTGCGGAGAATGCTACGAAGCGGAGACTTTCATCCGTTGCAAGTGATGGCGATTTTGCACACGCATTACTTAAAGTTGATGCGAATTGATGGTCCTGAGATTCATTCTGCCGCAGATGTTTTGACTTTGATTGGTGGCAAGAGCGAGTTTCAGGCGAAAAAATATCTCACTCAGTATCGGCGAATCGGTACTTCAGGAATCTCTCAAGCTATACAGTTACTTGCAAGAGCTGATGTCGACCTGCGCGGCGGGAAAGATCTCGGTGAAGAACTGACGATGGAAATACTCGTCGCTAGATTGTGCCGAGTCGGTGGAGCCACAAAATTGAGTAGCAGTAAGCGCACTTTTTCGCCGAAGCGAAACTAAAAATTATTTCGCGGCAGCAGCAGTTGCGTTTAGTTTGCGCATCAAGCGGCTCTTACGACGAGCAGCCTGCTTAGGGTGAATGATGCGCTTTCGTGCAGCGGTGTCGAGGCGCTTGACTGCGATTCGAACTGCTTCGGCGTTTTCTGGTGTGCCTGCGGTCTCATTTGCGGCTTTTACTCGTGAGCGTAATTCGCTGCGTACGGCCTTGTTTCGGTCGTTGGCTTTGGCGTTGGTAAGGATGCGTTTTTTCTGAGATTTGATATTTGCCACGTCGCAAGGCTAACAGCGAGTAAGGCCTTGCCAAACATAAGCCGTGTAGAATTTACTTGCTTCGCGTTCGTCTTATTTTAAGACCAGCGTCGCGAAGATCACAGTCTCAAAAGAAATGGCCTAATGGATTTAGCTTTAATACGAAATTTCTCGATCATCGCCCACATCGATCACGGCAAATCAACGCTTTCCGACCGAATTTTAGAGATGACTAATGCCGTTGAAGCGAGAGCGATGCGAGCGCAGTATCTCGACACGATGGATCTTGAGCGGGAGCGTGGGATCACGATCAAAGCCCAAAATGTGCGCGTCGACTGGAAGGGCAACACGTTGCATCTGATTGACACTCCGGGGCACGTTGACTTTGGATATGAAGTAAGTCGTTCGTTGGCTGCATGTGAAGGTGTTGTTTTGATAGTTGATGCTGCTCAGGGAATTGAAGCGCAAACTTTGGCCAATTGTTATTTGGCTCTTGAAAATAACTTAGAGATTGTTGCAGCGCTAAATAAAATTGACCTTCCTGCAGCAGACCCTGATCGTTATGCAATGGAAATTGAAAAAGTTCTTGGTATTCGTGCCGAAGATATTTTGCGAATCTCGGCGAAGACTGGCGATGGAGTACCCGCATTGTTAGATGCAATCGTTGAAAGAATTCCGCCACCGAAGGGCGACCCTGACGCGCCGTTGCAAGCATTAATTTTCGACAGTCAATACGACCAATATCGTGGCGTGGTCTCATCAATTCGCGTGATGAATGGTCGAATACGCAGCACTGACAAGTTGCGGTTTATGCAGACTAATGCTGTGCATGAAGCACTTGAAGTTGGCGTGCGGCGACCTGTGCCTTCGCCAGTAGATGAACTTGGGCCAGGTGAAGTTGGATATTTAATTGCAGGAATCAAAGATGTCGGTGAAGCACGAAGTGGTGAAACTGTAACTCATGAAGCACGACAAGCAACTGAGCCACTTGCTGGTTACAGCGATCCCAAGCCAATGGTTTTTTGTGGATTGTTTCCGATTGATGCCGACGATTTTGAAACACTGCGAGAGAGTTTGCAAAAACTTAAGCTCAACGACGCATCAATTAGCTACTTGCCAGAGTCATCAGGGGCACTAGGGTTCGGTTTTAGGTGCGGCTTTCTCGGTTTGTTGCACATGGAGATCGTGAAAGAACGCCTTGAGCGCGAATTCAACTTGGCGCTAATTGCAACCGCACCGTCGGTGCAATATCAAGTTACGCGAACCGATGGAACTCTTGAAATAGTTGACAACCCAGCCGAACTGCCACCAACTGTTTACATCAAGTCAATACAAGAGCCATATTTCAAAGTGAACATTATTACTCCGAAGGATTACACCGGAACTTTGATGGACCTTTGTCAAACCCGTCGCGGTGAACTTGGCAAACTTGAATATCTTTCTCCAGAAAGAGTTGAGTTGCACTATCTGATTCCACTTGCCGAGGTTGTCGTTGATTTCTTTGATCAAATGAAAAGTCGCTCTCAAGGATATGCAAGTCTCGACTACGAACTTGACGGCTACCGCGAGTCAGATCTAGTAAAAGTCGACCTTTTTTTAAATGCAATTGCTGCCGACGCTTTCAGCACAATCGTGCATCGTGATAAGGCATATGACTATGGTAAACGGATGTGCGAAAAGTTGAAAGAGCTTATTCCGCGACAAATGTTTGATGTGCCGATTCAAGCAGCAATCGGTGGAAAGTTCATCGCACGCGAAACAGTAAAAGCAAAGCGTAAAGATGTTTTGGCTAAATGTTATGGTGGCGATATTTCGCGCAAGCGAAAACTGTTAGAGAAACAAAAAGAAGGTAAAAAGAAGATGAAGTCAATCGGACGCGTTGAGATACCTGGAGATGTATTTATCTCGGCCTTGAAGCTTGACGATTGAAATCTGCACAGAGAATTTATGTCCGATAACAGCAGCGGCATTTTTCGGTCACTGCAATATTTTAATGCAAAGCTTTTTTTCGTAAGTCTTTTGGTGTCAAATATCGGTAGTTGGTTGCAGTTAACTGCCTCATCGTTGTTGCTTTATCGACTCACAGGCAATGCAGCCGATCTTGGTTACAACGTCGCGTTTCAGTTTTTGCCAATGCTATTTTTTGGAACTTGGTGCGGAGCATTGGCTGACCGGCATAATCGGCGCAGAATTGCATTGATTACCCAAGCAGGGCTAGCGGTGCAGGCATTTTTAATTGGGGTTCTTGATTTAACTGGGTCAATTAATGTTCCAATTGTTTACGCATTGTCGCTGATGCTCGGTGTGATTGGTGCATTCGATAATCCAGCACGCCGTGGACTAGTTACTGAATTAGTACCGATAGAAGACCTGCCGAATGCAATGTCGTTAAATACGGCAGTTATGACAGGCTCAAGAATTTTTGGCGCGGCAATCGCGACTGCACTAGTCGGCCCGCTTGGCACTGGTTGGTTATTCATCCTCAACGGCATTTCTTATGCCGCGATGATTTATGGAATAACTGGTTTGCGCAAAAGCGAAATGTATCCGCCGATGCAACGGCCCGCTGGCGGTTCGCCTGTTCGCGATGTTTTTAAATATGTTGCCGGCAATCGTCGTTTGGCGACAATGTTTTCTGTATATCTGATTGTCAGCACCTTTGCGTTTAACTACGGAGTTGCTTTGCCAAAACTCGCAGATGTGCGGTGGGGTGACGCCCGAGCATTCGGTTGGATAATGGCAACAACCGGCATCGGCAATCTTGCTGGGGCACTGCTCACCGCTCGACATAAAGTTGTGACGATGCGGTGGTTCGTTGGCAATATTGCGCTGCTGGGTGCATCAGGAATCGGCTTGGCATTTGCACCAAGTTTGATCTTTGCGTTTCTGTGGAGTATTCCACTTGGTCTAGGTGGGGCGGCGATGATTGCTTCGGGTAACGCAATCAGTCAGCAAGAATCTCCACCAGATATGCGCGGGCGTCTGTTGGCATTGACAGCAGTTGCGTTTTTGGGCAGCACTCCAATTGGTGGTCCGATTACAGGATTGATTGCTGACAATATTTCGCTTGAGTGGTCGTTGGCATATGGTGGCGTGATAGCAATTTTTTGTGCAGTAGTGGCGGCGATTTTATGGCGCTAGAGAGGGTCGAAATTTAAATGACGAATTCAGTGATGTGGTTTCGTCGCGATTTGCGACTTGAAGACAACCCAGCCTTGGTTGCTGCAAGTAACGCCAACAAACCTGGCAAAGTTGTGCCGTTATTTGTTTTAGACCCGATGTTCTTGGAGCGATCGGGCGCACCACGATTGTCGTTTCTATTTAGATCTTTGCGCGATTTAAATAGTCAGATGGGCGGGGCACTTGTTATACGAGTCGGCAATCCGATTGATGTGGTTGGTCAAGTTGCCAAAGAAGTAAATGCGACAGAGATTTTCGCCGCCAAAGATTTCGCGCCATACGGACAAAAGCGAGATGCGGCGGTGGCTAGCGCGTTGGCAAAGTTTGGCGCAAAATTAAATCATGTTGGTTCTTCATATGCAGTTGACCCAGGTACTGTGCGCAAAACTGACGGCACGCCGTATGCAGTGTTCACGCCTTTCTCGAAGATTTGGCTGGCGCACGGGTGGCCAGCGCCGACGGGCAAGGCGCGCGTAACTTGGCACGGTGCTCCAGAGGTTGCGACCGATGAAATACCGGTTGATCCGAAGATGGGTGCTCTCATTGCTGATGCTGGTTCTAAAGCAGCATGGAAGCGCTGGGAGTATTTCGCAAAAACTGGCTTGAACAAATACAAAAATGAGCGAAACAATCCCGATCGTGATGGCTGCAGCAAGATGTCTGTTTATTTGCGCTTTGGAACAATTCATCCACGGCAGTTACTAGCCGAACTTGAGCCGAACGCAGACCACGATCATTATCGAAGCGAACTCTGTTGGCGAGAATTTTATGGTGATGTCTTATTTCACCACCCTCACACGACATGGAAGAACCTTCAACCGAAAATGGACTCTCTAAAAGTCGACACTGGGGCAGGTGCAAAAAAATTATTTGCGCAATGGTGTGATGGCGCGACTGGGTATCCAATTGTTGATGCCGGAATGCGTCAGATGCTGGCGACTGGCTGGATGCATAATCGCGTGCGTATGATTGCGGCGAGTTTTTTGGTAAAAGATCTGCATTTGCCGTGGCAATGGGGCGCAAAGTTCTTTATGAAACATTTAGTTGATGGCGACATTGCATCAAATAATCATGGGTGGCAGTGGACTGCGGGTACCGGTACCGATGCGGCACCATATTTTCGTGTTTTTAATCCTGTTCTACAGGGTGAACGATTTGATCCAGATGGCAATTTCGTTCGAGAGTGGATTCCAGAATTACGCGATGTCCCGAAAAAATTTGTTCACTCGCCATGGCTCGCCGAAAGCGGGCTTTTCAATAACTATGTAGCACCGATTGTTGACCATTCGAAAGAACGCGACGAGGCTCTGAATCGTTATAAATTAAGCGGAGAAATCAATCGCTCGGTAGTCTAAAAGGTAACAAATGCTTGATGATCGTAAAACTGCCATCCTCCGAGCAATCGTCGAGGAGTACATCGCCACCGCTTTACCGGTGGGTTCGTCGCATATCGCCAAATCCAACGAATTCGCTGTCTCGTCGGCGACTGTTCGCAACGACATGGCGGCACTTGAACGCGAAGGTTTTCTAACTCATCCGCATACATCGGCGGGGCGAATTCCGACTGATAAGGGATATCGATTTTTTGTGGATAATCTCGTGCCCAATGGAGCATTAGGTTCTCTTGAGCAAGCCAAAGTTGGAAGTTTTTTCGAGAGTGCGCATTTTCGTCTTGAAGAAACCCTGCAACGCACATCAATGTTGCTGACTCAACTAACTAATTATGCCTCCGTCGTAATTGGACCAACTGTCGAAATAGCCACTGTTAAGTCGTTGCAACTCGTTCGTCTCTCAAGTCACCACATCACCGTTGTCGTGGTGTTATCAAATGGCGCCGTCGAGAATGAGCAGATCGAAGTTGGTTTAGATATTTCAGATGAAGAAATTTCACTTGCAACTTCAAAATTACAAAACTTGATGATGAATACACCACTACGCGATGTTCCAAAGCACCGACTCGTCAATCGCAAAACTTCCGATGCCGCGACTGAGTTGTCGCATCGAGTGCTTGAAGCACTTGATCGGACAAGAAATGATGAGACATTTTTTGTTGGCGGTGCTGCTCAAATGGCGGAGGCCTTTGATGCTGTAGAAATTGTGCGTAATGTTTTGCATACTCTTGAACAGCAATATGTTGTTGTTACTTTGGTGCGCGACATGTTGAATCGTGGATTATCAGTTGCAATTGGTGCCGAACACGGCGTTGAACCACTCTCGGCTTGCTCTGTGGTACTGGCACCAGTGATGGCCGATGGCGAATCAGTTGGCACTGTCGGCGTGCTTGGACCTACGCGTATGAATTATCCGCAAGCACTCGCGACTGTTGAACTCGTTAGCGATCGTCTCGGTCGTCGATTAACAGAGAATTAAATCACGATGGCTACAGATTTTTATCAGTTGTTGGGCGTCTCGCCATCTGCAAATCAAGAAGAGTTGAAACGCGCTTACCGCAAATTGGCGCGCGAGTTGCATCCAGATGCGAATCCAAATAATCCCCAAGCCGAAGAAAAATTCAAAGAAGTGAGTCGGGCGTACGAAGTCTTATCTGATCAAGAAACTCGAGCACGATACGACCAGTTTGGTGAAGCAGGAATTTCTGGTGGCGGTCGCGGATCTAATGGTGCAGGTGGTTCGCCGTTTGGAGGCGGTGCTGGTTTTGGTTCGATCTTTGACGCTTTCTTTGGGGGCGATTCGCCGTTTGGTGGTGGTGGGGGTCGTCAACAGACAGGCCCGCAACGCGGACCAGATCTTGAAACTCGACTTGAGATTGAATTCGCCGAGGCGGTGTTCGGTTGTACATCGTCTGTCTCTGTTCGTACGGCAGTTCAATGTGATGATTGTGGTGGTTCAGGCGCTACTTCTGGAACCGAAATTTTGAATTGCTCAGATTGTGGTGGAAGCGGACAAATTCGTCGCACGCGTCAAAGTATTCTCGGGCAGATGGTTACGGCAAGTCCGTGCAGCAGGTGTCGTGGAACTGGACAAAATATTGAGTCGCCATGCACGGCATGTCGGGGCGAGGGTCGTGTAACTCGCGAACAGACACACAAAATAGAAATTCCTGCTGGTATCGCAACTGGTCAAACAATGCGAGTCAGTGGTCGTGGTGGTGTTGGACCGCGCGGCGGTCAAGCAGGCGATCTATATGTGCATATTGAAGTTGGCGCTCACGAAATGTACCGTCGTGAAGAAGAGGATCTCCTGACCGAAGTGAAAGTCTCCATTGCGCAGGCGGCACTCGGTGCAGAATTTGTGTTGGCAACATTAGACGGTGATGAAGTCCTGATCGTTCCTGCTGGTGTTCAGCACGGCAATGAATTTGTTCTAAAAGGTCGGGGTGTTCCATTTTTGAATCAAGGTGGACGTAGTCGGAGCAAAAATCGCGGTGATCTGCGGGTTCAGATCTCGGTAGTTGTACCAAAAAAGTTAAGTACGCGCGAGCGAGAACTTTTAGAAGAACTTGCGAAATTGCGTAATGAATCTGTAGCCTCTCAAGAAAGTCGAGTGAAATCGAAAATTAAGTCTGCATTTTCGTGATCTCTACGCTCCGCGATTCAACAGCGCATGTGTTTGTTGACGCGATTGATACGCCAGTAATAGGTGAACTAGACGCACACCATTTGTTGCGAGTTCTACGAGTTAAGCCGAGTGATCTAGTCACAGTAAGTGATGGCAAAGGTAACTGGCGCTCCTGCACAGTTGGCGCCGATGCAGTACTTGAAGTGACGAGCGAAATTTTCGCGCAACCATCACCAACTTTTAAACTCTCTGTGGCTTTTTCTCTCGTCAAGGGAGATCGTCCGGAATGGACCGTGCAAAAACTTACCGAAATTGGTATTGATGAAATTATTTTACTAGCGGCAACTTCGCGCAGCGTGGTGCGCTGGGATAAAGATCGCGCAGGCAAAAATATTTCGCGACTTCGTCGGGTCGCCAGAGAAGCCGCAATGCAGTCTCGCCGAACCTGGTTACCGAATGTTTGTGATGTCACTGAGTTGTTTGCAATTCCAGAAATATATATTGCCGATCCAGATGGAGTGCCACTTGATGCCACCCATCGCACGATTGCGATCGGCCCAGAAGGGGGTTTCACAGAACAGGAATCTGGCGTCGGCGCAGGTCTAGTTTCGCTTGGCGATACGGTTTTGCGTGCTGAAACCGCAGCTATTAGCGCTGCTGTTCTAATGTCGGATTACCGACGAAAACGAAACTAACCATGAGCCCAACTGACGACGAACTAAACGAGCAATCACCATTTTCAAGGATGGTGGGAGAACGGTTGCGTGCAATTCGTCAACAAAAAAGTTTGTCGCTTAACGAAGTTGAATTGCAGTCACATGAGCAGTTCAAGGCGTCTGTGCTCGGCGCATATGAGCGTGGCGAGCGAGCGATTTCTGTGCCCAGACTTGAAAAGTTGGCAAAATTTTATGGGGTGACGATTGATCAGTTGTTGCCACGCGATCCAATGCGAGTTGAAGACAATCAACCAGGTGCGTCAGCGCCAACGAAGTTACGAATCGATGTTGCAAAACTTTCAATGCGGACGGGACTCGAGTTTAAGATGCTTGAACGTTTTTTGCGGATGATTCAGGTGCAGCGTCAAGACTTTAATGGCAAGGTGATTACTGTTCGCGCGCATGACACGCGTGCGATTGCCGTAATGCTGGATATTCCGATTGATCAAGTCGGGCCAAAACTTGCGGAACTTGATTTATTGTTCGTGCCACCAACTACGCAAAGTTGAAATCAGTGCACCCCGGATTCGGTGTGTATGTACACATTCCATTCTGTGCAAAGAAATGTGACTACTGCGCGTTCGCAACATTTACCGATCGGCACCAACTAATGAGTGACTATCTCGCCGCGATGCGTACACACATTCAGCGCAGTGTCGCCGCAGCAATGCCCAAAGCGACGAGCGTGTTTATCGGTGGTGGTACACCGACACTTGTGCCGGCAGACGAATTGATGAGTGTGCTTGAAGAAATACCGCTAGCGATTGGCGCCGAAGTCACTGTCGAGTGCAACCCCGATGACATAACTCTGCAGATGATGCAGACATTTCGTACGGGCGGCGTGAATCGTGTCAGTATCGGTGTGCAATCAACTGTTGATCATGTTCTTAGATCTCTTGGCAGAACACATAATCCCGAAAATGTTCAACGAGCTGTGTCATATGTGCGCGAAGCAGGGTTTAAGACTTTTAATCTCGACATAATTTATGGCGCTGCAGGCGAGACAGTTGATGATTGGTCGAGAACCGTGAGTGATGTTGTCGCACTTGGTCCACCGCATGTATCGGCGTATGGATTGACGGTTGAACCAAATACGGCTTTGGCAACACAACCTACACGTCATCCCGATGACGACGACCAAGCCGATAAGTACATCATTGTTGATGAAGTTTTTGCGGCGAATGGTTTAACAAATTATGAGATTTCTAATTGGGCAAAACCTGGCCACGAATGTGAACATAATTCGCTGTATTGGCAGCAAGGCAACTACGAAGGATTCGGAAGCGCAGCCCATGCGCACCTAGATGGCAGACGCTGGTGGAATGTTCGTACACCTGAGCGATATATCGAACTTGTCATGGCTGGTGAGTCACCTGAATCTTCTAGCGAAACTCTTGATGCACAAACTCGCAAACGCGAAGCGTTACAACTTCTAGTGCGCACACGCGAGGGTGTGCCAGTTAATTCGTTTAGTGACGCAGACCGCGAAGAGATGAGTGAGTTGCTTGAACAGCGTGAAGGTCAAACAATTTTAACTCGCGCAGGTCGACTGCTAGCAAACGAAGTCGCCTTACGACTTATTGACACGATTTAATTAATACGGTCTAATTAATACGGTCTAAATTTTAGATTTTATGGCTTTAAGAAATGCAGTTAACTCACGCTTGTCGATTGAGACATCATTTTGTACAGAAGGGTATGAACCAGTCAAGACATCACTACGAAACTCTTTGAATGCAGCCACCGACTCGCGATGTAGACGATGGTATTCGGATTTGAAATCTCGGTAGACCTTAGAGTGTCGTGGCACGTGGCCCTCGTTGTCGCCAAGAATATCGGTCGCAAAAAGATACTGAACATCACAGTTGACACCAGCACCCATGCCGATGATCAGCATCTTTGTACGCTTTGAAATTTCGGTGGCGACTTGCGCGGGTACAACTTCCATTTCGACTCCGACTGCGCCGGCGTCCTCATATTGTTTTGTGAGTTCGTAAACACGAAGTGCTTCGGCACTTGTCTTGCCGACGGCCTTCATTCCGCCGAACCAAGAGTTGCGATAAGGCACTAGCCCGACGTGACCAACTACTGGGATGTATTCGTCTGCGAGAGCTTTGATCGTTGGTATTCCATATCCGCAATAAAGTGTGTCGGCACCAACACCCATGAGGCGATACGCGTTGCGTAGTACTTCGGCGTGGCTCGGATATGTGTTGACTGCCAAGCCGATTGTAAGAAAAGTATTTGGTGCGGCTTTACGAATGCCAACATAATCACTTGATTGACCGTCATGAAGTTCGGCGGCGACAAGCATGTCGATGCCAGCTTCTTCACAGGCTGCGGCCTCGTTTGGCGTGCGAACAAAAACCTGAGTCAGGTGTCGCTTGCCCTTCGCTTCGAAAAGATCTTTGAGTGTTAATTTCGCCATGAAGCCCCCGTAATTTATTTAAGAACGAACACCAAGTATCGCATTTCACTCTTTTGGCGGACGAACCCGTACGCTATGCTGACTGTTCAGTAAGGGCGCGTAGCTCAGTTGGTAGAGCGCTACCTCGACATGGTAGAGGTCCCGGGTTCGAGCCCCGTCGCGCCCACAAAATTATTTCTTTTCGGCGATTGCTTTAGATTCGCGGGCAGCGCCTTTAAATATTCCTTTGCTCATTAATGAGAGTTCACTTTTTCGTCGTTGTTCGTAGATGGTCGCGCGATTGGCGTGGATCGCCGCATCTTGCGGTGCTGCCCATCCAGCGAAGTCTGCAAGGTGGCACGCCAAACGAATGTCTCCACTCGCCATCAATTCGAGCGCACGAGTCATCAAATTTTCTGCACCACCTGAAAGTTTTGCTAGTTCGGTGGCGACTTGTACGTCGGGCGCTGGCTTGAGTCGTGATGCCGCGCCATCCCACCAGCCACCGTAAAGCCTCCAGATATTTCTCACGACGAATTCTGGCTCGTCATAAAGCGGTCGCATATATGGTTTATCCAAAATATATTGCGGAACCCTGACAGTGTGAATGATCGTGTCTAATGTCTCGCCGCTATTCATCATTTCAATAACTTGAGTGACGAGACTCTCAAGAGATGTCGCAATGTCGTCGAGCACAGTTGCAATGCGCGCCTTGCCCTCAATCGGCAAACCGTGCGCAGGCACAAGTAACTCTGGTCCTTGAGTGATCATGCGGCGCAATGCTTGCGCCCATTCAAATGCATATCGCTGAACTTTTTGCGGATTACCAGCGTTTGGATAGTTCCAAATAACAAAATCACCAGAGAACAACCATTTCTTTTCAGGTAGCCATGCCCACAGATGGTCGTCTGTTTCGCCACGAGCGTGATGCAACTCGACTTGTGTGCCACCAGCCTTAAAGATATGTGACTCACGAAAAGTTTCGTCTGGCCGCATCGTGGCGCGTGGCAAGAACCGTTGCAAATTCTCACCGATGTTTAAGCCCATATCGCTGCGGATGCCACCGAATTGGCGCTGGTTAATCCGAATATTCCAATCGCTTGTTTGTGTGTAGCGATCAATACGGGCGTTGACATTTTCGTGGCCGATGACATGTGGTTTCGGATGATTCTTATTTGTTGCATCGGCGGCGAAAGCAAAACTTCCGCCGATGTGATCGGCGTGACCATGGGTATATATCAGTGTCGAAAATGGGTTGTTGCGCCACGAACGGATCGCGTTGACGACATCTTTGCCGCTGCCCGCGCCCGACGCATCGAAACACATCAGACCATCGCCAGTGTCGAATACAGCGCTGTGACTGAAACTTTCAACGATTGCCAGACCCTCTGCAAGTTCGGTGATTTCGTTGGTGACACGATTTAGTGGCTGATCAACAATTCCAGAATCAATAACTTTCGTAGATAGTTCAATCGGATTCATATTCGCGCTCGTACCCATTCTCCGAGACTACTAAATACTTTTCTGTTAGTTTTGTCGGGTGAATTCGATCTCAAAAACATTTAGAACCGTATGTAACGCCCCCGCAGAACTTACACCGCAAATGTCTGATTTAGTGCGACTCGGTCGCAATGCAGATGGGGGATATTTGTTGCCAAGCGAAGTCTTAGATGAGATAGTCGGTTGCTTATCTTTTGGACTAGGTGCTGAGTGGAGTTTTGAGCAGGCACTTTTTGAATTAAAAGATGGCAGGATAAAACCAGAAAACATCGTGTTTTTTGACGCTTCAATATCAGTGTTTGGAATTCTCAAAAGTTTGATTTATATGGGCAGGAGAACTGTTTATGAGATTCGTACGCGAAGACCTGAATCTGAACGAAAATTTAAATTAGAAGATTTGAAGAGATCGCTAATTGCGCTTGCAATTTATCTACCTACTTTTAGATGGCGCAAAAATAAATTCAGGCATATCAGAAAATTTGTTGTTCATAACGCAACGAAGAGCAACGAAATATCTTTTGTTGAGGCTTTAAGTTATCGCACCGCTCCGAATCGAACAATTGTGAAAATTGATATTGAGGGTGGCGAGTGGGATCTATTACGCAGCAAACAAGACGTTGATCTGCTCGCAGATGTGCCGGTGCTGATAATGGAATTGCATGACACGAGAAAAACCGAATTTTTACAAGTAGTCGAATTTTTGAAGGAGCATTTTTGGATTGCACATTTACACGGAAATACGAGCGACAGATGCACCGAATTAGGAATGCCGCTCTATTTGGAAATGACTTTCGTTAATAAACGATTCTCGCCACAATCGGGTATTCGGACAAGGTTGCCAATTGACGGACTTGACTTCCCGGTTAGGCCGGGTGAAGCGCCATACGAATTCGTGTTCGGCAACGCTTAGAAAAAGTTATTTGGGTTCGCGGGGGAGGCCGAGTGTGCGCTCGCCGAGAATGTTGCGCATCACATTTGAGGTGCCACCCATAATTGTGTAGGCAGACGCATAGGCGAGCCCTTGTGATAGGTCATCCCAAAGAAGCGCATTGGCGCCGAAAACTTTATTAACAAATTCGGCAACACGCCACTCGTGCTCTGTACAGAAACATTTCGTTGCTGCCGAGAAACCACTTGGCGCTTGATGCAAAACTTCGCGGATGACCAAGATCCGACCAATTTGATAGCCGGTTTCAAGTGCGGCGATTTCTTGGCGAACCAGAGGATCTTTTCGGTCGGCACATTCAAGCGCCATCTTGTAAAGCGCGTGATTCGAGACCAGCCGGTCAATACCGCCACGCTCGTGCTCGAGTTGTCGCATCGTCTGTTTGAATGCGCCACCCAGAGCGCCAACTAAATTTGTTGCTGGCACTCGAACATTCGTGTAGAAAACTTCACAGAAATGGCTGTTAGTTGTCATGTCTTTAATTGGACGAATATCGATACCAGGAGTATTCATCGGCACGATGATTTCGCTGATTCCTGCGTGCGGCGAACCGTCGTTACTGGTGCGACAAATTAAATAACAATAATCAGCGTGTTCGCCGAAACTCGTCCAAATTTTTTGACCATTAATGACGAACTCATCGCCGTCGCGCTGCGCAAAAGTTTTCAATGAAGCAAGATCGCTGCCTGCGTTTGGTTCGCTCATGCCGATGCACCAGGTTGAATTACCAGAGAGCATCTCAGGTAAGAACGCATCTTGCTGAACTTTTGTGCCGTAAGCAATCAACGCTGGCCCCATTTGTCGATCAGCAAACCAAGACGCCGCGATAGGCGCACCAGCGCTAATCATTTCTTCTCCAACAATGAGCCGTTCTATCGCGGGCCGACCTCCACCACCAAATTCAACTGGCCAGGTCATACCTATCCATCCGTGACTAGCGAGTTCGCGAGAAAATTCGCGCGAGTAGCCGTTCATCCAAGTGTCGTTGAATCGGCCGTACTTCTTAACTGCCTCTGTTGCCACCAACTTTGCACGTTGGCGCAACGCGACCTGATCTGGTGTCCATGCGAAATCCACATTGAGCATGGTAGAGGCTTGACGCTATTGTCTACAAGTAAGATACAAGTATTAACTAACGAAAGCAGCGAATATTTATGTCAAGCAAAATAAAGGTCGTCAATCCTGTTGTAGATATTGACGGAGACGAAATGACTCGAATCATTTGGAGTTTCATCAAAGACCGTTTGATTTTGCCGTATCTCGATCTAAACATTGAATATTACGATCTGGGTGTCGAAAATCGCGATGCGACGAGTGATCAGGTGACGATTGATGCTGCGAATGCGATTTTGAAACATGGCGTTGGTGTGAAGTGCGCGACGATTACTCCTGACGAGGGGCGAGTAAAAGAATTTAACTTGAAACAGATGTGGAAGTCGCCGAATGGCACGATCCGCAATATTTTGGATGGCGTTGTATTTCGCGAACCGATTATTTGTGCAAACATTCCAAAACTTGTACCGACTTGGAAAAAGCCAATTGTGATCGGGCGTCATGCGCACGGCGATCAATATAAGGCGACCGATTTTAAAGTTCCAGGTCCTGGCACGGTGACGATGACTTATGTGCCGCAAGATGGAAGCAAGCCAGTTGAGATGAAAGTTGCTGATTTCAAAAGTTCGGGAGTGGTGATGGGGATGTATAACTACGACGAGTCGATTCGAAGTTTTGCTCGTGCTTCATTTAACTACGGCTTGCAACGCAATTTTCCGGTTTTCTTGAGCACCAAGAATACGATTCTTAAGGCATACGACGGTCGGTTCAAAGATATTTTTCAAGAGATTTTTGATAACGAATTTAAGGCCGAATTTGATAAACGCAAATTGACTTACGAGCATCGTCTGATTGACGACATGGTGGCATGCATGATGAGATGGGAAGGCGGTTACTTGTGGGCCTGCAAAAATTACGATGGCGATGTTCAATCTGACATTGTCGCCCAAGGTTTTGGCTCACTTGGATTGATGACTTCGGTTCTAACAACACCAGATGGCAGAGTTCTAGAGTCTGAGGCTGCACACGGCACAGTAACTCGACATTTTCGTGATCATCAAAAAGGTCTAGAGACTTCAACTAACTCAATTGCTTCAATTTTTGCATGGACAAGAGGTCTGAGTCATCGAGGCAAACTTGACAACACGCCAAAAGTTATTGAGTTCGCCGAGTCTCTTGAAGCAGTGTGCATTGAAACCGTAGAGGGCGGAGAGATGACTAAAGATTTAGCAGCTCTCGTATCCAAAGATCAACCATGGCTGACGACTCAACAATTCTTGGCGGCAGTTGACCGACGGTTACAAGAGAAAATGCTGAATAATTAGTCGTGCGTGCTGTTGTAATTACGAAACATGGCGATCCAGAAGTTTTGGACATTGTTGATGTAGAAAGACCACAACCAAACCCAAATGAGATTTTGGTGAAGGTTCGTGCGACTTCGCTAAATCGTGCCGACCTATTGCAGCGGATGGGGTTCTACCCAGATCCATTTCCGGGGAAACAAGAAATTCCCGGACTTGAGTTCGCAGGCACTGTTGAACTTTGTGGAAGCGCGACAAAAGTCTGGAAACCTGGCGATCAAGTAATGGGAATCGTTAGTGGTGGTGCTTACGCCGAATATCTAGTTGTCCACGAAAATCAGGCGATGCGTGCGCCAAGCAAAGTGAGTTTTGACGATGCTGGCGCGATTCCTGAAGTTTTTATTACTGCTTGGGATGCGCTCGTTTGTCAGGGCAATTTGAAATCAGGCGACTGGGCACTCGTTCATGCTGGTGCGTCGGGTGTGGGCACTGCAGCGATACAAATTTGTAAAGCCATTGGCGCGAATGTGATTGTCACATGTTCGTCGGGCAAGCGTGATGCTTGTCTTTCGCTCGGCGCTGACTTGGCTGTTGATTATAAAACGGAAGATTTTGTTGACGTGTGTAAACATGCAACAAATAGTCACGGCGTCAATGCAGTACTGGATGTCATCGGTGGAGAATATCTCAATAAAAATGTCGCTTCGCTGGCACTCAAAGGCACAATTGTCCAGGTTGGTCTGATGGGTGGCGCCTCCACACCGTTTAATATTTCTGCGCTGATGCCAAAGCGGGCCCGATTAATCGGAACAGTGTTGCGACCCCGCCCACTTGAAGAAAAGATCGCTGTAACTCAGAGGTTCATCAGCGAAATGTTGCCTATGTTCGAGACCGGAAAGTTGCGCCCTGTAATAGACAGCAGGTACACACTAGAGAATATTTCTGCGGCACACAGTTATATGGAGACCAACGCCAGTACTGGCAAAATTATTATTGACGTTTGTTGATTGCGACATAGTCGCGTTTGTTGGAACCCGTATACCACTGACGGGGTCGACTGATTTTTTGGGCGTCATCTTTCAGCAACTCGCTGAAGTGTGTGAGCCAGCCGACTGTTCGTGGGATTGCAAACAATACCGTGAACATTTCAATTGGGAATCCGAGCGCTTGATAAATTAATCCCGAATAAAAGTCAACATTTGGATACAGTTTGCGAGAGATGAAATATTCATCGCTTAGAGCCACGTCTTCAAGTTTGAGCGCAATGTCAAGTAGTGGGTTCTTGCCGGTCACATCGAACACGTCATAGGCGGCTTTTTTGATAATCGCCGCTCGCGGATCATAATTTTTGTATACGCGGTGTCCGAAACCCTGCAGTCTTTCGTCCCCTGCTTTCACAGACTTTACGAAGGCTTCGACGTTATCAATACTTCCAATTTCGGTGAGCATGTTGATTGCTGCTTCGTTTGCACCACCGTGAAGCGGGCCGTATAAAGCAGATGAGGCTGCTGACATTGCGCTGAATGGGTCAGCATGCGACGAGGCGACGACACGCATCGCTGTCGTGCCGCAGTTTTGCTCGTGATCGGCGTGCAATATGAAAAGCAAATCCATCGCTTTTGTGAGCCTTGGGTCGACAGTGTGGTCATCGCCGAGTCTGAACATCATGTTCAAGAAGTTTTCTGGATAGCTCATCGCATTATTCGGAGAAACGAATGGCAAACCAGAACTGAAGCGATAACACATCGCTGCAAGAGTTGGAACCTTGGCAATTAACCGCAAAATTTGTTTTTCTAGAGCAGCACTATTGAAAATGTCTTTTGACTCGGGATAGAAAGTTCCGAGTGCCGCAACTGCTGACACGAACATGCCCATCGGGTGTGCGTCGTAGTGGAAACCGTCAACAAAACGCTTGCGCATGTTTTCGTGGATCATTGTGTGATGAATTACATCAAAGTTCCATTTTTCAAGTTGTACTGGCGTTGGCAGTTCACCGTTTAAAAGCAAATATGCAACTTCTAGATATGTCGACTTCTCTGCCAACTGCTCGATTGGATATCCGCGATATCGCAAAATACCTGCGTCGCCGTCAATGTAGGTGATCGAAGATTCGCACGCAGCTGTCGATAAGAAAGCCGGGTCATACATTCGTAAATCTGGGTCTAGTTCGCGCAATGCGCTCGACGGAAAAACGCCGTCTCGTAGCGGAACAGTAACTTTCTTACCAGTCCGGTCATCAATAATGGTGATTGTTTCAGCCACTGTGGTGTCCTTTTTATGTTGTGGGAGCTTCCAGTCCCATATTCAATCTAGTCGTTTGACTGGTTAGAGAGGCGTGTTGTCGTGCTTGCGCGCTTGCAACTTTTCGCGCTTGTCGCAGAGCATTGAAAATGCCGCTGCAATTTCACGACGCGTATCTGCTGGGTCAATCACGCTGTCAACATATCCACGCTCGGCAGCGACATATGGATTCAAAAGCCGCTCGGCGTAATCTTGTTCATAAGCCTCGCGTTCCTGTGGTGATGCATGGCGTTGCAAAATCGCAGCAGCCTGGCCGGCTCCCATCACTGCGAGTTCTGCAGTCGGCCATGCCATACACATATCGTTGCCCATTTTTTTTGAGTCCATCACAATGTAAGCGCCACCATAGCTTTTGCGTAAAATTACACAGACTCTTGGCACTGTCGCACGGCCGTAAGCAAAAACTAATTGTGCACCGTGGCGAATCATCCCACGCCACTCAAGATCTTTGCCAGGATAAAAACCAGGCGTATCAACAAGAGTTAAAATCGGAATGTTAAATGCGTCGCAAAACGAAACGAAGCGCGCTGCTTTTTGCGAAGCCGGAATATCAAGTGTCCCCGCCAAATTCATCGGTTGATTGGCGACAACGCCAACACTTTGTCCACTGATTGTGATTAGTCCGGTCACAATGTTCGCAGCCCATCGAGCGCGAAGTTCAAGCAAATACCCATCGTCGGCAATTGCCTGAATGACTTCTTTGACGTCGTAGCTGCCTGTTGACATATCGGGGATTAATGCCCCCGCTTCGGGTGTTAATCGTTCGGGCGAATCTGAGGTTTGAGCAGTAGGAGCAAGCTCATCAACATTGTCGGGCAAAAAAGAAAGCACATGTTCAACTTCAGCGAACGCTGCGTCGCGGTCTGCTACAACTAAGTGAGCGACGCCACTTTGTTTGGCATGAATGTCTGCACCACCGAGTTCGTGATTGGTGATTTGTATTCCAGTGAATTCGGCGACCATTGTTGGACCGCTAACGAATGCATACGCATCGCTTGTCATTATTACGATGTCGCTTAATCCAATTAAAAGTGCTGGTCCAGAAACAGCCGGTCCAGTTACGACGGTAATAATCGGTACATAACCAGAACATTTAGCGATTGCTTTTGCAGCTTGGCCCCATCCATGTAATGCTGCAACACCTTCAACAATGTCTGCACCAGAACTGCCGATCGTCATTACAAGTGGCAAACCTTTTTCGCGCGCAGTTTCAGCGGCGTGAGCGATCACACCCGATGCTTCAGCTGAAAGCGCTCCACGACGAACCGTTTCATCAACATCAACCCAAACTGTGCGACGACTAATTGTTTCAAGCCAACGAACTTCTGCAGCAGCCGCGCCTTTGACCGCCCGTTGAAGATGAACCGTCATGACTCTTAAGGCTACTTAGGAGGATCGTTTGAGCGGGAACGCACCTTTGCCAGTGTGCACACCTGGTTGCTGGTAACCACCTAATTCAATAACCTCGCGGATTACAGCGGTGACAGCTTGCGTGGCTTTGCTCGGTAGTGGTCGTGTCCTTTGTACCCATCCGACTACGCGTCGCGGCAACTCGGGTACTTTGATGCGTTTGAATTCTCCTGTCAACCATCCTGGGGCCGCAGTTGCTGGGACGATCGCTGCACCAAAGCCTTCAAATGCGAGTGATGTAAGAAGTCGAACGCCATCAATTTCGGCTTGCGACTTAAAAACAAGTCGTTGTGCGCCGGCCGCACGATCTAAAATTCTTCGCAGAGCGGTGTTCTTTGGTGGAAGTAATAATGGTTCGGTTACGAGTTCGGCGATCGTGATCGTTTCGAGATCAGCCCACTGATGTTTATTATTGACGAGCAACATTAAGTCTTCGGCGAAAAGTGAGTGTGATTCGAGTTGTTCATCCTCGACAGGTAAGTGGACGATGGCTGCATCAAGTGAGCCGTCAATTAATCGGGGGAGCAAACTAGATGTGCTGCCTTCTGAAATTGTGACACGGATATTTGGGAATCGTGTTGATATCGCGGGCAGAATTGCAGGTATCAGCCAACGCCCCGTAGTGCCGATGCATCCAAGCCGAGATTCACCTTTGATTTCTTTTTCGTTTGACTGAACCTCGGAAGCGATGTCTTGAATTTGGTTGAATACGCGCCGGGCATGTTCAACAACTATCTGGCCGTCTTCAGTGAGTTTGCCAGTTGCTCTTTCGACCAGAGTTGTTGTAAGTTCTTTTTCAAGCCGCGAAATATGGGCCGAGACATTGCTTTGGACTGTGGTTAAGGCTTTAGCCGCAGCCGAAAACGAACCATTATCGGCTATCGAAACTAAGACTTCTAATTGGCGGAGCTCCATATCACTAAAAATGATAGGGGATATCTTATCGTTCGCCTTGAAATATAGGGACAATTTGCAGCATAATTAATACATAGCGAAAGAACCTCCCCCAGGTTCTTCGCGTAATCACTAAGGCGGCTCCCCCAGTTGCCTTAGTTAACAGGTTGAGAGGTCCCGCCACTGCGCGGGGCCTTTCCCGTTTAGTGCTTAAATTAATTTGCCAGTTACTTTTTTGAGGTCATTACTTTCTTGCGCACAACATTGAGGGCGCTGCCGGCTATAAACCATTTCACTTGTTCTGGTGAAAAAGTGTGCAGTGCTTGAAACTCAATATCGTTGCCACCGCGCTTGTGCACGATGCAACGCACCGGCTGATCTGGCACGGGGGGCATCTCTCGCACGCTGATCGTGTCATACTCGCCGATTAAATCGTAAACCTTTGGGTCGGCAAAAGTTAATGGAACAATGCCTTGCTTTTTTAAATTTGTTTCGTGAATTCGAGCGAATGATCGCGCGAAGATAGCGCAAGCACCGCGGTATCGAGGCTCCATCGCAGCATGTTCGCGCGATGAACCTTCACCATAATTTTGATCACCGATTGCGCACCACTGCTTATTGTTGTCGCCATAGTGCCGAGCAATTTCGGGATAGGTACGAACTTCATCATCAATTCTGTCGATGCCTTCGCCAACTTTGTCGGTGTATGCGTTGACCGCACCGATAAACAAGTTTCCGGAAATGTTTTCTAAGTGTCCACGAAACTTAAGCCAAGGGCCGGCAGCAGAAATGTGGTCTGTCGTGCATTTACCTTTTGCTTTCATAAGCACTGGCATGTAAATGAAATCATTGCCATCCCATTTCTCAAACGGTTCAAGTAGTTGCAATCTGTCACTATTCGGATCAACTACAACTTCAATGTCTGAGCCATCGCTAGGCGGGGCAATGAATGTTTCGGCGCCAGCGTCGTAGCCGTTTTTCGGCAGTACTTCACCAACTGGGGCGGCGAGTGAAACTTGCGATCCATCAGGTGCCGTAATCGTGTCAGTAGTCGGATCAAAGTCAAGGCGACCAGCGAGGGCGAGTGCGATCACGGTGTCGGGACTGGTGACGAAACTCAGTGGGTTTGCCGAGCCATCGTTTCGTTTTGGAAAGTTGCGATTAAAAGAA
>CAMAWU010000006.1 GCA_945862025.1 Ferrithrix thermotolerans DSM 19514
ATACCTGCCAAAGTTGCAGCGTGTTGACCGAAATTGCGCGACAACCATACGGGACGAATCCAATCATATTGATAACTCAAATTTTTAATTACTTCAGCCGAGTTATCGGGCCCAAAATCATGAACCAGCAAGACTTCGCCTACAACATATTTCAACCCAGAACCAGTAACGGATGGCTCTATATAATCAGTGAGTTCGTTGACTAATTTGGTTATGGTTTTTTCGCCTTGATACACGGGTACGACGACCGAAATAGTCGCAATATATTGATCGCTAGGTTGCGGCTCCATTGAGAATAATCTTAACTGCAATGATGATTCAGAAACCCGCCCAGCGTAATAGCGTGGTTCTAAATGACTAGCGACAATCTTGGAATCGACTTAGACGCAATTCGTGCGGCTCGCGAGGTTGGGCGTTCGGTTGTTGAGCACACACCAGTAACACCTTCAGCATATTTATCTCAACAATTTGGCGGAAAAATTATCTTGAAGGCAGAAAATTTGCAACGAACTGGAGCTTTCAAAATTCGTGGAGCAATTAATAAATTACATCAACTTGGAGATCTTGCAAAAAACGGCGTTGTTGCGGGAAGTGCTGGTAACCACGCTCAAGGACTCGCATTTGCCGCAAATCATTTCGGTGTTAAATCTGAAATATTCATTCCACTTGGTGCATCGCTTTCAAAAGTTAATGCTTGCAAAGGTTACGGCGGAATAGTTCTAGATGGCGGCGAGAGTGTTGACACGGCAGTTGCTGCTGCAAAAGCAAGGGCACTTGAAACAAATATGGCATTTTGTCATCCGTATGACGATGTAGACGTGGTCGCAGGTCAAGGCACACTTGGCCTTGAGTTGCTAGAAGATATTCCAGACCTTGCACAAGTGATAATTCCACTAGGTGGTGGTGGATTGCTTTCTGGCGTGGCGCTGGCGATTAAGCAACAACGCCCTGATGTGCGAATTATTGGTGTGCAAGTTTCGTCGTGCGCTCCATATATTTATGGCACCGCCCCGAGTGGCGCTGTGCCAACTCTTGCCGATGGTATCGCTGTTAAACAACCTGGCGAGGTGACCCGACCATTGATTGAAACTTGGGTGGATGAACTTGTTGATGTCGACGAAGACAGCGTTGCCGACGCAATGATGATTTTGCTTGAGCGATCAAAAATGTATGTTGAGGGTGGAGGCGCAGTAGGTGTTTCAGCGCTTCTCGCTTTGCGCGTCAAGCCTGCCAAGAAAGGTTCGACATGTGTTGTGCTGTCTGGTGGCAATGTGGATATGGGCTTGATTCCAAACTTGATACGTCGGCACGAAACTAAGGCTGGGCGTCGAGCACTTCTATTTGTTCGGGTTCCAGATCGACCGGGCGCTCTTGCAAATTTTTTGGATGTGATTGCTAAATCAGGGGCCAACCTCATAGAAGTAAGTCATGTTCGCGAAGGCTTAAATCTGCGCGTCCGCGAAACAGGTGTGCAGGTAGTGCTCGAAGTTCGAGGGCTAGACCACACGACTGAAATTATTTCAGCGGCAAAGACAGCTGGGTTCGACGTTTCTCAAGTTACAAATTAAGTGCGATGACACCGATTATTTTACTACCAGGAAAATTAACAACCGAATCTAAAGGTGTTCGAGGTGATTCGTATTCAACAGGCAGGCTTTACAGCGAAGCGATCGCTAGTGCCGGGGGCGTTGCCTTGCAGGTTCCCCCTGTGGCGCAAAGTATCAATTCGGCAAACGATCTTGTTGCGCGGTGTGACGGCGTGTTAATTCAAGGTGGCGGCGACATTGACCCGAAACTTTACGGTGAGAAACAACAAAGCAATAAAATTTACGGCATCGTCAAACAGCATGACGAACTTGAAATTGCAATAGTTAATGCGGCAATTCAGCAAAACAAGCCAGTACTTGCGATTTGCCGTGGCATGCAGATTCTTAATGTCGCTCTAGGCGGAACCTTGTATCAAGATCTGGGCGAGGTGCTTGAAGATGGCGAAGCACATTGGAATACCTATCACGAAATTTTGCTAACCGCTAACAGCCGAGTTGCTCTAGCGATGAGCACAACTTCGCCAAACAGATCGCATTCATTCCACCATCAGGCACTTAATAAAATTGCCGATGATTTGGTAGTTACAGGTCGAGCCCTCGATGGCACGGTCGAGGCTGTTGAACATAAATCAGCAAAATGGATTGTTGGCGTGCAATGGCATCCGGAAGACGACGCTGCTACCGAACTCGAACAGCAAAACTTATTTGTATCTTTTGTGAAGGCTGCTAAGAACTAGTTGCCAGTAACAAAATAATTTGCTAATAAATTATTTTGAAGCGAGCTGAGAGAGATTTGAAGTTAAGTCAAGTAGCAGGTTTGGAAGAATGCCGATTACTAAAGTTGTTAAAACTGCAATTGCGATTGAAATTGCAGAGAACGAAGAGACCTTGAACGGCTCGGTTGTCGTGGCCTCGCTCGACCACATGCTGACCATGATTCGCAAATAAACGAACGCTGCGATCACGGCGCAAACCATCGCAATCACGGCGAGTTCATAGCTGCCTACGGCAACTGCGGCTTGGATTATTCCGAACTTGGCAACAAAACCACTCGTCAATGGCACACCGGCTTGGGCCAGCAACAACACCGTCATCGCAAGCGCAAGTAATGGTTTGCGTTTTCCGAGACTCTTGAACGCATCAAGAGAAGTCGCTCCATCATTTGTGTTTTGAGCAACAACTGTGACGACACTAAATGTGCCGACGACTAGCGCAGCGTATAACGCAACATAAACCCCGATCGCGATCAGCCCATCTCCGACATCGGGCGATGATCGATGCGAAGAAACTTCTAGACCCACAAGGATAAAACCAGCATGACTGATAGACGAATACGCGAGCATTCGCTTGACATCTACTTGGATAATCGCCACTACTGATCCAACAATAAGTGTCAGCGCAGACAACACAAGCACGACTGGTCCCCAATCGTCGGCTCGTGATGGAAATGCAGTTACAAATACGCGGACGAGTGCAACTAGTGCGGCGACTTTTCCGACGGAGGCCATAAATGCTGTAACTGGTGTTGGCGAACCTTGATAAACATCGGGGGTCCATGCTTGAAACGGCACAAGTGAAACTTTGAAACCAAACCCGATGAGCATCAGACCGACACCAACAAGAAGCAAAGTGTCGTTGCGCGGAACAGTTATATAAGAATTCAAAGCAAGATTTATATCAACCAAACGAGTTGACCCCGTTGTTCCGTAGGTGAGAGCGACTCCATATAAAAAGAAAGCCGAGGCAAAACCACCAAGAATAAAATATTTCAATCCTGCCTCTTGACTCTGAGTGCGTTTTCGATTGCTGGCTGCAAGCAAATAAAGCGAAAGGCTAAGAGTTTCTAATCCGAGGAATAAAACTACCAAATCATTAGACGCTGCCATCACAATGCCGCCAATGGCTGCCGTCAAATAAAGTGCGTATATCTCTGGCGAGTCAGCATTCTCGCTGGCGAGGTAGTCACTTGTCACGAGACTGACTAAAACCACTGCCGAACAAATCGCTATTGAAGCAAGCACGGCGAACTGATCAAGTGCAAGTGCACTACCAACAAGAAGTTTCGGACCAGAACTAGAAATATCTCGCCACAAGAAAACTGACAGCGCGATCGCGATCAATGCAATTACCGCGCTGGCTAATCCATAACCGCCACGTCGCCACTGTGGTGTTAATGAACCGACGAGCAGTAATAGCAGTGCCCCACAGAGCAAAACAACTATTGGCGAAACCGAGAACCAGTCAATTGCTGGTCCGACAAATGTTGCTACTTCATCGTTCACTTAGTTTTTCCTTCTACATGACTAATTAGCGCAGCCACACTTGGTTCAATTCGATCAAGAATTGGCTTTGGATAAATACCAGAAACGACGATGATCGCGACAAAGACCGACATCAATAACCCTTCACGAATTGTAATTTCTTTAAAACTTGAATTTGCTTCATCAGGTTCACCATGGAATACGCGCTGATATGCCCAGAGCAAATAAAGTGCTGCCAGTACTACTCCGACTGTGGCGACAACTGTCCACCATCGTGCTGGACCAAATGAACCAATCAGAATTAAAAACTCACCGACGAACCCGTTGAGCCCTGGCAAACCAACCGATGACAGCATCACAACTGTAAATACGCCGGCAAATATCGGTGCTACATGTTGAATTCCACGAAGCTCTGAGATTTCGCGAGTATGTCGACGCTCATAAATCATGCCAACGAGCAAGAACAACGCTCCAGTTGAGACACCGTGATTTACCATTTGCATTACAGCACCAGTGACGGCCTGAGTACTCAATGCGAATGTTCCGAGCACGATGAAACCAAGGTGAGCAACCGATGAATACGCAACGAGTCTCTTGAGGTCGCGTTGCATCGTTGCAGCAATTGCGCCGTAGATAATTCCGATTACGGCGAGAGTAAAAATTGCTGGTCTTGCCCACATCGCCGCTTTTGGAAATAAGTAAACTCCGAAACGTAGAAAACCATAAGTGCCCATCTTCAGCAACACACCAGCGAGAATTACTGAGCCACCAGTGGGTGCTTGGGTGTGGGCATCAGGTAACCAAGTATGAAATGGAAACAGTGGCACCTTTACTGCAAAGGCGATAGCAAAAGATAAGAACAGCCAGCGACCGGCGGTTCTTGAAAAATTTGCGCCTTCGGCAATTTTGACAAGATCAAATGTCACAACTCCAAGGTCTCGGTGTGCAAGTACGACTGTCGCAATTATCCCAACGAGCATGAAGGCCGAACCAGCCATTGTGTACAAAAAGAATTTCAATGCCGCATAAATGCGTTGGTCGTATCCCCAACCAGCGATTAAGAAATACATCGGAACCAAAACAATTTCGAACATCACGAAAAACAGAAACAAGTCGAGAGATAAAAACGAACCCATTACCCCAGCTTGCAACAACAACATCCACGCAAAATAAGAAGTTTCATCGTGATGCGGGTCAATGCCAACAATTACTAATGGAAATAAAATTCCAGTTAGCACTACCAAGAACAGTGAGATGCCGTCAACGCCGAGGTGCCATGAAATTCCCCACTGGCTAATCCACTCGTGTTGCGAGACAAATTGAAACCCAGCCTCGCCAGACTTGAAAACACCAAGCAGCCAGAGCGATAATGCCGCAGTTGTAACACTTGAAATTAGCGCGCTGAGTTTCATCCACTCTGGTCGAGATTTACCAAGTAGTGCAACAACTATTGATCCAATGACTGGCAAAATCACAAGCATCGTCAGAATCGGAAAGTTCAGAACTTCGGTATTTGCTGAGATCACAACAGTGCTCCCCGCAACAAGAACCAAGCTAGAACGACAACGGCGCCAAGACTAATCAATAACGCGTACGCTCGAACGAATCCATTTTGCGCACGACGCAAAGATCTTGCAACACGCCGAATAACTGATCCGACTCCATTGACGATGCCATCAACGATGTTGGTGTCGATCCATGCGAGCAAATTAAAACCTGCCGCACCTGGGCCAGCAATAAGCCGACTTGCAGCAGCATCGTAATACCACGCTTGCTCAAGAACTTTGGGCTCAACCACTTTTAACCAAGACTTTGCATAAACAGCAACCGACGCCGCGATTCCAACTATTGCAACCACGATCGCCACAACTAGCAATAAATATTTATTTTGATATGCCCAAGTCTCGTGAATGTGCGCCTCAGATTCTTCAACTACAGGTGCGAGCCAGCGCTCAAGAAAATTGAAGTTCTTACCAAACGGCAATTGCATTGCACCACCGACTATTGACAGCAACGATAAAACTAAAAGTGGCGCCAACATCACTTTTGGGCTCTCATGCGGAGTGATGTCGCCGTGCGCACCGTGTTCGGCGCTGTGATCGTTCCAATTTGCTTTGCCGTAAAAAACCATGATCACTTGGCGAGTCATGTAGAAAGCTGTGAGCAGTGCAGTTATTAATCCAACTACATAAAGACCACGGTTGTTGGCATAAACATAGAGCAAAATCTCATCCTTCGACCAGAAGCCAGCAAACGGTGGCACGCCGGCGATTGCTAACCAACCAATAATAAAAGTGAATGCTGTAACCGGCATCACCTTGCGCAATGCACCCATCCGACGCATGTCTTGCTCGTGATGCATGCCGTGAATTACAGAACCTGAACCGAGAAACAGCAACGCTTTGAAGAATGCGTGAGTCACCATGTGAAAAATTGCAGCAACATAGGCACCTGATCCGACTGCTAAAAACATGTATCCCAATTGTGAAACGGTGCTATACGCAAGAACTTTTTTTATGTCGTTTTGTGCAACGGCGACTGTTGCTGCGTACAACGCAGTGGCTGCACCAACCACAGCAATCACTGTCGGCGCCCACTCGTATGACGCGTGCAAAATTGGACTCATTCGAGTCATCAAGAACACGCCTGATGTAACCATCGTTGCTGCGTGGATTAATGCCGAAACTGGTGTTGGTCCTTCCATTGCATCTGGCAGCCAAAGATAAAGCGGAAGCTGAGCGCTCTTGCCACATGCGCCAACGAACAACAACAACCCGATTGCTGTTGCCGTAACTGGAGCAAGTGCGCCACTATGCGCAGATTCATTTATTGCCCCGTATGACAGCGTGCCCAGACTTTGGAAAGCAAGAAACATTGCGGTCATCACACCAAAGTCGCCGATGCGATTCGTTACGAACGCCTTCTTGCCAGCGACTGCCGCACTGTTGCGGGTATGCCAGAACGAAATTAAAAAATAGCTACACGCACCGACACCTTCCCAACCTAAGAACGTGACGAGTAAGTTCTCGCCAAGCACGAGAATCAACATGCTGAACACGAACAGATTCAAATACAAAAAGAACTTTGAGAATTTAGTGTCACCATGCATATAACCAATTGCATAGAGATGAATCAAAGTTGAGATTCCTGTAACGAATAGTGCCATCACAATGCTGAGTGGGTCGGCCAGCACTGCAAGGTCAACTTGTAGCGCGCCAACACGAATCCAAGAAAACAGATTAACAATGTGGCTGCGTTCTTCTGCAGGAAGACCCAGCATTTCAAAGTATGCGAGAACTGTGATTAGAAATGATGTAGCAGTAGCAGTGGTCGCGACCCATCCTGCGCGGGGGTCACCTAGTTTTCGACCAAAAACTAGATTGATCATCGCCCCAGCAAGTGGCAATACTGGTATCAACCAAATCAAGTCGAGCACATTTAACCGTTCAGTTCGATGAGATCGTCGGCAGTTACAGAACTTCGATTTCGCATAATTGCAACAATGATGCCAAGGCCAACTACAACTTCGGCAGCAGCCACAACCATTACGAAAAATACGATTGTCTGTCCATTGATATCGTTAAGTTCTCGGGCCAAAGTGACGAAGCTCAAATTCACTGCGTTGAGCATCAACTCAATACACATAAACATCACAAGTGGATTGCGACGAACAAGTACGCCAAATGTTCCGATGCCAAAAAGTATCGCGCTAAGCACGAGATACCAAGTGGCAGTTGGCACCAACAATGCAGCGATCACTTTGAAGTTTCCACTTCGACTGATTTAATTCGTCGAGAAAGGAGAACGGTACCCACAACAGCTACAACCAACAGCACTGAAGTGACTTCAAATGCAACTACATAATCAGAAAAAATAGATTCGGCGAGTTGTGTTGTATTGGCATCTGTGCCTGTACTTAAATCTGGAACAATTATACCTTCGCCTCGTTCATGTAGCGCACCACTGCCGGTGGTGAACGCAGCGACAAGAATTCCGATTAGACCAAGACTGACGATTACCGCAAGCGGTCGTTGCGCTGTAAGCGGCTCGGTCCGAAGATTCTCAACACGGTCAACGCCGAGCAACATGATCACAAACAAAAACAACACGACGATTGCTCCTGCATAAACAATCACCTGAACTGCGGCCAGAAAGTGTGCATCTTGGGCTACAAACAAAACCGCTACCCCGAACAACGTCAGGACAAGACTTAATGCTGCGTGCACGGGATGACTGCGGGTTATTACTCCAACTGCACCGACAAGAATCATTAGCGCGGCACAACCAAAAACAAAAAATTCCATCTATTCGCTCTTATCTTCTGCGGGACGCACGCCGTGACCTAGTTCGCCACTCCATGACACGACACCAACAAAGTTTGCATCTCCTGATGCTGCTGTCGCCCGCATCCAACCCGACGTGTTCTGATCTTCACCTTCGCGCCAATCCTCCCAAGCAAGTTGCTGCGGTTTGCCTGCATTGTCAACAAGAAGTTCATCTTTTGTATAGATCGCGTCTTTGCGATTTGTAAATGAAAACTCAAACATTTTAGTTTCGGTGATTGCTTCTGTCGGACACGCCTCAACGCACAGGTCACAGTGAATACATCGCAAGTAGTTGATTTCGTAAATCCAACCGAATCGTTCGCCTGGTGATGTCGGGTTAGTTGGATTGTTGTCGGCGCCACGAACGTGGATACATTTTGCTGGACACACCGCGGCGCACAATTCGCATCCGATGCATTTTTCCATTCCGTCTTCGTAACGATTGAGAACATGTCGACCATGCATTCGTTCTGGCTTGTCTAACTTCTCGTCCATTTTGACGGCACGCTTCTTATTTCGGCGAAATACACGACCACCTGAGTATTGGGTCGTGACACGATTTTTTTCTCCGCGTTGACGAAGCGTAACTATAAATCCACCGAGGTAGCCCATTAGAACATTGATCCTTGAATCTCACGCTCTCGCGCGCTCTTTGAAAATGCTGCTTGCAAAAGTAAATAACAGGCCACCATCACAACTACCGAAGAGCCTGTCACTATGAAGATGTTCCAATCGTTTTGGCGAGCTAGGCGTTGTGAAGCCAAAAGCATGAACCATCCAAGTGATCCAGGAATAAGAACTTTCCATCCAAGATCCATAAGTTGGTCATATCTCAAACGAGGAAGAGTTGCTCGGAACCAAATATAGATATATAAAAACACGAGAACTTTGGCTAAAAGCCAGAAAGTACCCTCAAGTGCATTTGGAAGCAATGGAATATCAAATACGAAATTACCAAAAGCAATAGGCTGCGGTCCACCAAAAAATAGTGTGACAATCAGTGCCGACATCGTGACTGTGTTCATGAATTCCGCAAGATAGAACAGTGCAAACCGAATTGATGAATATTCAGTATTAAAGCCACCGACAAGTTCTTGTTCTGCCTCAACTAAGTCAAATGGTGGGCGATTTAACTCGGCAGTTGCTGCGATCAGGAAAATAATAAATGGAATGAAACCGGTTGAGACCACATTCCATTGGGTAATTGTTGTTTGGGATGCAACAATGCCACTTGTTGAAAGCGTGCCAGCGAGCAACAACACCGACGCAAGAGATAAACCGAGTGCTGCTTCATAACTAACCATTTGTGCTGAAGCGCGCACAGAACCAATCAGCGGATATTTAGATCCACTTGACCAGCCAGCGAGCATGATGCCGTAAACGGCAATCGACGAAATTGCCAAAGCAAATAAAACACCAATCGGTGGGTCGGCAAGTTGGACCTTAGTTACATGACCGAACCAAGTGACTTCACCACCGTTTCCATTGCGAAAGTCGCCACCTAGCGGGATGATTGCAAAGGCCAAAAAGGCCGGCACAAACGACAAGAACGGTGCGAGAGCAAACACAAAACGGTCGGAGCGATTTGGAATTAAGTCTTCTTTAAAGAACAACTTGATTCCATCAGCAAGAGTCTGCAGTATTCCGAATGGACCGGTTTTATTTGGTCCGATTCGATTTTGCATTCCGGCAATCGCTTTGCGCTCAAACCACACCATCAACATCGTGGCCAACAAGCCGACGATGAAAACAACAACAACTTTCAACAACACAATCAGCAACGGAGCCCACAGCAAATTGTCGACAAGAAGTTCGTCAAGAGCGATCATCTGAGTTGCTCAATCCGAACATCAACTACATCTGAAGTGATATCCAACAGAGGTCGAATATCGACACTCGTGTGGTTGTATGGCAACCATGCGGTTCCACGGTGCACGCCACTGTGGGCATTTACTGGCAGCACAATGCTTTTGTCATCAATGCCGACTCGAATATTTGTACCTTCCACTACACCGATGCGAGCCAGATCAAGTGGATTGACATAGATTGCTGACTTGGTGATGATTCCGACAAGTGAAGGACTGGTCGTTGTCGATTGTGCGTTGTCATACATCGTGCGAGACACAATTAATCGATAACTATATGAATTTCGATCTACTAGAACTACCGAAGCACGCGAAATTGTTGCTGACGCTTCATTTTCCATCAACACACCGTCGCTATTAATCACTGGATTATTTGCACACGAAGAAAACGCAGCGATACTTGAAGTCATTTTTTGATGCAACTCATCCAGGCTTGATACCCCGAGATCAATGCCAAGACTCAGTCCAAGTTCAGTTGCAATCATCCAATCTGGACGAGATGTACCACGCGGGGTAATCTGCTGCGTCACATTGCTGATTCGTCCTTCAAGGTTGGTAGTAGTACCTGCTTTTTCTGTAAATGCTGCAGCAGGAAGAACAACATCGGCATTGCGGTTCGAACTATTTATAAAAGTGTCGATGCTGATCACGCTTCTGGTTCGATTAAATGCTCGAGCAACAAGATCCGAGTCGGCAACATCAGCGAGTGGGTCTGCTCCAAGCAGAATTAGGCATTCTATTTTTCCGGCTGCGGCTTTGGTTAAAATATCAATTGCGTCGCCAGAGTTTTTTTGTGGAGTGAGCCCAACCGCAACTGCTCCACGAACATTTCCGCGACGTAACACTGGGAGAATTTTTGCATTCGGAATTGCATGAAGAATCTCACCTAGAGCATGCAGAGTAAACGCTTCGTTCTCGGCCAAGTTCGAACGGCCAAGTACGACAACAACCTCGCCACGACGAATTTGTTCTTGCATTTCTTGTGACCCAAGAGTCTCTCGAACAACTTGAGCCTGCCGACCTGGCTCAAAAGAGACACTTCGCCATGCATACGGAGTCAAACCTGAATCACGCGGGGAGAACTCTAAAATTCGTGACTTTCGTTTTTGCGCTGCGTCACGAACCCGTAGATAAAGCACAGGAAGTTCTTCTTTGAGATCTGGGGACAACAAGATGATTGTGCTTGCAGCACAAGTTTCATCGATTGTTGCTTGGGCTAGGTTAAAAATTTCTGGCGTTAAGCCGTCACCGAGTTGAGAATCGCGTTGCGTGATTCCAAGTTGATCTACCAACGATGCCCAAGCAAATGCGTCTTCGTTAGTACCACGAGCACCACCAAGAATTGCTACTGAATCGGTGCCGCTGTTCAAGGCGGTGCGAATAATTCTTGCTGCAGATTCGAGAGCGACCGACCATGACGTAGTCGCGAGACCAGAATCAGTTTTGATTAATGGCGCAATCAATCGCTCGGTAGAATTGACCGACTCAAAGTTGTAGCGACCACGATCACACAGCCAACCCCAGTTGACTGGGTCTATATCTACTCCTTGAAACCGAACTAATTCATCTCGGCTGCTTTGCACGACTACGCGACAGCCAACTGAACAAGAAGTGCAAGTGCTTTCTGTTTGCTCAATGTCCCATGGACGAGCTTTAAATCGATAAGGCTTTGCGGTCAATGCTCCTACTGGACAGATTTGAACAGTGTTTCCAGAGAAGTAACTGCTGAAAGGTTCTTCGGGAAACGTCATGACTTGTGTGTCATTGCCACGACTAGTAAATGAAATTAGCGGGTCTCCCGCAACTTCATCGGCGAACCTTGTGCATCGGTCACACAAAATGCAACGCTCACGGTCAAGATAAACAATTTCGCTAATTGCGATTGGTTTTTCGTAGTGACGCTTCTCTTCAACGAATCGACTTTCTCCAGGACCATGGCTGAATGCTTGATCTTGTAGTGGACATTCACCACCTTTGTCGCAAACAGGACAATCAAGTGGGTGATTGGCAAGCAAAAGTTCAAGCACACCCTCTTGAGCTTTTTTAACTGTTTCAGTTGCGGTACGAACGATTTGACCTTCGGCAACTGGCGTCATGCACGACACAACCATCATTGGTCCGCGCGGAGTTTCTACTTCAACTAGACACTGACGACACATGCCTACTGAACTCATCCGCGGGTGATAACAAAATCTTGGAATGAAATCATCGGTGCGATCGGCAGCCGCAATTATCAGCTCACCTTTTCGCGCCAAAACTGGCTTGTCATTAATCGTAATGTTTACAACATTTGGATCAGCGACAATATTTTCGGCAGTTGGATCAACAATCGTCATTAGTGCGCCCCGACCGGTGTAACCGTTTTGACTGCCGAAACCGCGGTAACAGGAATCGTCACGCGCTTTGTCACTCGTGATTCAAATTCACTTCTAAAAAGTGTCAGCGCCGAGTGAACAGGTGCGAACGCCGATGGTCCAACGAAACAAATTGTCGTCATCTTGTACGGGAATGGCACGGCAGTTAAACCTAATTTTTCATTTGCTGCATGCGGAAAATCTCCAGGACAAATCATTGCACCGACTTCAAGAAGTTGTTGCAGATCGGCATCGGTGCCATCACCGTCAACAATTCGACGAAGAATTCGCTCAAGCCAAGTTCCGCCTTCGCGACACGGAGTGCACTTGCCACAAGATTCGTGCGCATAAAAATGTGTCAGCGTAAGAGCCGCTGCCGGAATATCTGTTGTCTCATCCATCACGATTACTGCACCCGAACCAAGCATTGATCCTGCTGGTCCGACTTGGCTTGCTTCAAACGGTAAATCTAATTGGTCTGCAGTAAACCACGGCGCCGAACCTCCGCCAGGAACAAATGCTTTGAGTTGTTTGTCATTTCGTATTCCGCCACAAAATTCTTCACCGAAAATTAGATCTCGAAAAGTTGTCGTACCGTTGATAATTTCGAAAACCCCTGGTCGTTTAACATGACCAGACACTGCAACCATTCTCGTGCCAGGTGATGTTTTTGTTCCGACCGTCGTGTACGCGGCAACTCCATTGCACAACAGCCACGGCAAGTTAGCGAGAGTTTCAACATTATTTACAATCGTCGGCTGACCATAGAGTCCGTTCACAGCCGGAAAAAAAGGTGGCTTGAGTCGCGGCATGCCACGGTTTCCTTCGAGACTTTCGATCAGCGCAGTTTCTTCTCCGACTACATATGCACCTGCACCCCAATGCAAAATAATGTCAACCGAAAAATTTGAGCCAAGAATATTTTTGCCAACATATCCAGCGGCATATGCCTCATTTAAAGCCGCCGCAACTCGCTCTTGGGCGAGTGCCATTTCGCCTCTTATATATAGGAAGCACTGCGACAACCCCGCCGCATAGCAAGCAATCAAACACCCTTCAATAAGTTGATGTGGATCGCGCTCCATTAGCAATCTGTCTTTGTAGGTGCCTGGTTCGCTTTCGTCACCATTGACAACTAAATACTTTGGCCAAACTTGCTGCGGGGTTAAACCCCACTTTGTTCCCGCAGGAAATCCTGCCCCACCGCGACCAAGCACCGTCGCACTTTTTACATCGTCATGAATTTCATTAGCAGGACGAGATAGCGCTGCTCGTAAACCTTTGTAGCCGTTTGTAGCCAAGTAGCGCTCAAGGGTGAATGAATCAGCGAATTCAAATCGTGATGTCACGATCTTTGGACGATCACCTGCAACAAATCCTGGCGCGTGAGAATAGGTTGCGCTCATAACGCTGCCTTACCGTTTAACCATGCTGGCGCTTGATTAACAAGTTCGGGTGACACGGCACCAACGACACGATCTGGTGCGATATGTTGACGCACTTTTGCCAGAACGCCATGAGCAGGAATTTCTTCGGAAAGTTTTCCTGCTTCTAAATCGTCAATTAATTTGTCGAGGTCTGTTGTCGAAACTCGCAGTCGATAGCGATAGTTGACTTGTAGACACGGGGCTTCTGTGCATGCAGCCTGACATTCTGCGTGAGCGAGCGTGAACATTCCATCTTGCGTTGTTCCGCCTGCTTTGACTCCGAGTCGTTTTTCGGCATGATGCATTAACTCGTGTGCGCCCATCAAGGCACACGACATCGTTCCACAGATATTGACTAAATATTTACCGATTGGTTCAAAACGAAACATTTCATAAAAAGTTGCAGTGCCATAAACCTCGGCTGATGTGACACCTACGAGTTCACCTAGATGAACCATTGCTTCACGGCTGATGTAACCAGTTTGCTCTTGGGCCAAGTGCAACAACGGGATCAAGGCCGATTTTTGTCGCGGATAGCGAGCGATGATTTCTTTTGCAATCACCAAGTTTTTGTCACTTAAACGACTCATCGATCAACCTCACCAAGCACTGGATCAACTGAAGAAATTACAGCAACGGCATCGGCGATAAGTCCTCCGTGCATCATCAACGGCATCGTCTGAATGTTGACAAAACTTGGTGCTCGCACATGCATTCGGTACGGCGTGGCAGAACCATCGCTGGCAATGTAACAACCAATCTCGCCACGTGGACTCTCGATCGCCACGTATGCTTCGCCTTCTGGAACTTTGAAACCCTCTGTAAAAATTTTGAAGTGGTGAATCAACGCCTCCATTGACTCATCAATTCGACCGCGAGGTGGTGGCGTGACTTTTTTATCTTGAATTCGATAGTCACCTTGCGGCATGCGATCTAAAATTTGTCGAACAATTCGCATTGATTCGCGAATTTCATTAAGACGAATTGAATAACGATCAAAAGCGTCGCCGTAACTTCCGACGATTACATCAAATTCAACTTCGCTATAACGCAAATACGGCATGTCGCGACGCAAATCCCATGCCAGACCTGTGCTTCGTAAAATTGGACCAGTCGCACTCAAAGCAATTGCTTCATCTCGAGTGATCACACCAACACCTTGAAGCCGTTCGCGCCAAATTGGCTGTCCTGTCATCAAAATCTCATACTCTGCAAGACGCTGTGGCAGTGCATCAAGCAAACCAAGCACTTCGTCCCGCCAACCTGCTGGCAGATCTGCTGCGACTCCACCAGGGCGAATGAAGTTGTGATTCATTCTTAAACCCGTAACTTTTTGAAAGAATCGCAAGACTTCTTCACGCTCGCGAAATCCGTAGAGCATCATTGATACCGCACCAATATCCATGCCGTTCGTCGCCATAAACAATAAATGGCTGCTGATGCGATTTAATTCTGAGAGCATCATTCGAATCCACACGGCGCGTTCAGGAATATCTTGATCAATGCCAAGAAGTTTTTCGGTCGCCATTGAGAAAACGAGTTCATTATTTAATGGCGACGCATAATCCATTCGGGTGACATTTGTACCACCCTGCATAAATGTCAATGACTCACCGGTTTTTTCCATTCCAGTATGCAAATAACCAATCACTGGCTTGCAACGCAAAACAGTTTCACCTTTTAGTTCAAGCATCAATCGCAACACTCCGTGTGTACTTGGGTGTTGTGGACCCATGTTGATGATCATCGTTTGATCTTCGCTCTGTGTGTCAGCAAGTGACGCAACTTGTGATTCACTCATTCGCAAAACTGCGCCCGACTCTCGAAGCACTGCTTTGTGCGACATATCGGCACGCAACTGCAGTTCTTGGCCACCCTCAGATGTGCCAGCAGAAATAATTTCGGCTGCGTTGCTTATGTTTAAGTTCTCGGTTGTTGTCATGAGGCTGCGCCCTTGAACTGCACCGGAATACTTCCTTGCGAATAATCTTTGCGCAACGGAAAGCCAACCCAATCTTCTGGCATCAAAATACGTGTCAGATCAGGATGACCCGTGAAAGTAATCCCGAACATGTCGTAAACTTCTCGCTCCATCGCTTCGGTTCCTGGATAGAGATCAAACGCCGAATCAATTGATGGATCAGACTCTGAAAGTTGTACCCGTAAGCGCACACGGCGACGCTGTGACAACGAAAGCAAATTTACAACTAGTTCAAAACGCTCAAGTGAAATTTGAGTTGCAACTTCTGGCGAAATCGTGCGACCAGGATGAGTTAAGAAATCAACAGCAGTGAGATCAGCACACATCTCAAAGCCTTCGCTGCGCAAAGAGGTTAGTGTTTTTAGATAATCAGTCTTTGAAACGAAACGAACATCATCAGCAGTGTGACTGGTGGTTTGCGACATTTTTCAACGGTTTCCGAGAATTACTGGCGTGATCGAGCCAGCAGGAATTTCTTGAATACGAACTTGCGCGCCTGCGCCAGTTGATGCGCGACGCTTCATAATTTCGCCGTCTTCGATTAGTTGATGCAAAGTTTCAATTGCATGAATCAGCGTCTCAGGTGTCGGTGGGCAACCAGGTGCATAAACATCAACTGGCACGATTTGGTCGACGCCCTGGACAATCGCATAATTATTGAACATTCCACCACTGCTGGCACATACGCCCATTGAGATGACCCATTTTGGTTCCATCATTTGGTCGTAGACCTGTCGCAAAACTGGCGCCATTTTTTGACTGACGCGACCAGCCACAATCATGATGTCGGCCTGGCGTGGTGATGCGCGAAATACTTCCATTCCAAATCGCGCTAGATCATAATGCGCAGTTCCAGAAGCCATCATTTCAATTGCACAACAGGCCAAACCAAATGTTGCTGCCCAACTAGATCTTGAACGCGACCACTTAACTAGATCTTCAACTCGACCTGTTAAAAAGTTGTGCTCAAGCCCACCGAGCCCTTCATCCAGAACATTACGTACAGTGCCCATCAGTCAGCAATCTTTTGGGATTCTCGACCATCAAGACCAACTCGACGAATTGTGGTTGCAGTTGTTCGCGACTCTGAAAAAATATCATCGTCAATAGTCAGTAACTGACGCGGCTTATTAATTGGACCCCAGTCCAAGGCTCCACGCGCAATAACATAAACGAACGCGACAAAAAACACCGCGCTGAATGCGGCGAACTCATAAAAACCATAGGCACCAAGCGCTCCGCTTGAAACTGCATAGGGATACGCAAAAATTATTTCAATATCAAACATTATGAACAGCATTGCAACAACATAAAAACTCACTGGGAACCGTTCAGGTGCTTCACGGCTTGGAACTATTCCACACTCGTATGGTGCCTCTTTCGCCGAGTTCGGTCGACGCGGTGCCAACAATTTTGAAGCGACTACTGACCCTGCGCCAAATAAAACTGCAAGAACTGTCAGTACGACAATCGGAAGATACTGACCCACAATTTAGACCTTTGCAGGCGACTGTTCTTTAAGGTTCTGTTGCAAATTAAGATCTCTTTTGTGCAAAATCCGACATAGCAACAAGAAAATAATTGTTGAACCAATTGTGATGAAAATTGCGGGCTGACGCTTAGTGCCAAGGTCGCGGATCATGTGGATGTAGCGACGCGGTTGAGTTTCGTCGACTACAGGACGCGCTGGCGCGCGGCCGGGTTCTGTTCGCTGTGGCACTACTGGCGCAACTTCAACAAGTGAAAAATGGGGTTTATGAAAGAACGCGATGAAGTCGAGCGAGTTGTTTATTTTTGGCCAACGGTCCCCACCCTTGTCGTAAACAGCGAGAGAAATATACTCGCCTGCAACGAGCTCTTCTGCTTCTTGTTGAATAATTTCATCAGACGCAGCAACTGCTTGACCACGGCGTGGATCAGACTCTTCTAACAACAACCATCCTTCGCTCTGCAATGCGGTTGAAACTTTTCTTGAGTCACCCTGAACTTCGCCACTGAGTTCTAATGGTTGCTCCAATATTTCTGAACCTTGCAATAAAGACGCTTCACGCACAATCGTTACTGGTTCTGCTGGTTGCCATGTCGGCTCACGACCTTTTAGACCGATACCGTAAGTCCACCAAATTACACCCATTGTTGCCATCCAGCCGAATAATCCGGCAAGTACGACTAAAAATCCAAGGCGTGCTCCTAAGTTTGTGCCGACTACTAAATATGTTCCGCCAATAAGTACGCCGACAGAAATCGCCACGATGACGATTCCGCGCAGTTCGGGCTCCCAGTTAATTGCAAGAAGCGACAACATTTATAAACCTCTCACATAGTCAATGATTGCTGCGATTTGATCATCGGTGAGCATTAATCCAAATGCAGGCATTCGACCCGAACCTTGACCTTGTTGCCCATATTTTTTGCCGAGTTCGCTACCGCCCTTGATGAACTCAATCATTTCGTCTCGTTGCGGAAACTGTCGAACTGCCGAACCGCCCGTGAGGTTTGGACCAAGCGCTCCACCACCAGTTATTTGAGGTTGGCCGTATGACCAACCTTTTGTGTGGCAACGGGCGCAAGAAAAGTTTCCACTCCCAAGATCTAAATTAAATAGTGCTTCACCAACTGTCGCGTAAGTTTTAGCCTTGACAAGTCTTTCTGCTTCAGCTTGAATCTCTTGCTGTTTGGCTGCTGGCAACTTGCCATTTTCGTCCCTTGGAATCTGAATACTTTTTACATACTCCAGAACAGTTTGAATTTGCTGATCATTCAACGGTCCACCACCAACAAGGCCCCATGCCGACATCGGCGAAAATGGACGACCGTAATTTAGAATAAATCGAAACTCTTCATCGCTGTAGCGATAGAAAACCGTATTAATCGCTGGAGCCTTCCAGTTGACTTGTTCTACCGCTCCAGTCTTTGGGTCAGTAATTGCGTACGAAGCAACGCCACCACCACCTTTCATTCCTCCGTGACAACCTGCGCAGTTATAACCACCATCTGCAGTTGTCGCAAAAAGTCCACCACCCCAAGTTTCAAACTGGTGTTGAAACTCTTTTTCTGCTCCGACCATGCGACCTGGTTCAAGAATCCAATACAGCGGAAGCGCGATTGTTACGACGGCAAGAAACGCAAGACCAATAAATTGAGTACGTTCAATTTTTTCACCCTCAAGACGTTCGTCGTCGTAATACGGTTTGCGATTGGCTGCAAGTTTTATTTCTGAGCCGATTTCGCGTTTGCTCGAGCGAATATTTGCCAGGCCGTAAACGATCCAACCAAGAACAGCGACGAGAAGAATTACCCAAGCAATCGTCGTGGTTGTATCGGCAAGAGTAGTTGTGCTGAACATTTAGTGATCTCCAGACGCACCAACACAGTTGGGGCCTTCTGCTTCTTGTCCGGTTGTGTTTGTTCCGATCGGTGGACCACCAAAAACGGTGCCTGTATCAATAACCAACATTCCATTATCTACTGAAACTCCGAATCGATCCATTCCGCGTGGTGCGGGACCACCCTTTTTCTCACCGACCCGGTTGTATTGCGAGCCGTGACATGGGCACTCGAACCATTGCGACGATGAGCATTCAGGCACTCGACAACCAAGATGAGGACACTTTTGGTATAACGCAACTACTCCGGCATTCATTCCGGTAAATACTGCGCCTTGCTTTCCGTAAATAACTTCTGCTTTCGAAATCGCCTCTTTGGGATACTCGGTAACCCAAGAGCGAGCCTCAGGAAGGTACAAAAAGCCGCCACCAGAACGAATCTGACCGATCACGTCATCAATCTTGCCAGCATTTATTTTTGATCCAAAACCGCCTTCGGCACCTTTCCACAAAAATGCAATAAGTGCGGCAGCGAATCCACCAAGACTTGCACTCATCAATGTCACCGTTGCTCGATTCAAAAATGCGCGGCGCGATTCGCCAAGTGCTTCTGCGTCAGGTGCGACCCAAGTCTCAATTTCTGGTGGTGGCATAACTGCCACGGCGTTGCGACTAACAACACCTTGTGACTCAGCATCACGAGTTGAGTTGCGCGCAACTTTTGCCGCGTTGCGATCGCGCTTTCTAGTTTCACGCGACAGCGATCCGACTTCCTTTATGTCGGCACGGCGCGATGCAGTGAGCACACCTCCAAGGCCAAGTACAGCAAGTACCGCAATTGCAATCGTAATAATTGTTGTTGTGTTCATTTAAAAAAGAGTCCGATCACAATTCAAAGAAGATGCCTTCACGCCACGGGAAGGTGAAGTTGAACCCCGGGCCACGAAAGAAAGAGCCGATAATTACTAAAACTGCCCAAAACATCAAGTGCACGGTCATCAGACTTGTCATGAACTTTCTATCTTCTGGACGATTTGATTCGTTGCGATCTAAATACGGCGCAAACATCAAAGCAATAATTCCCATTCCAGGAATTGTCACACCAGCAATCATCGGATGAAACATCGTCAACAACTCTTGTAGTCCAAGAAAATACCAAGGTGCTTTTGACGGATTAGGAGTCTGGTTGAAGTTTGCAGCTTGCAACAACGGTGCATTTACAAACCACGAAAACATAAACACAAATGCAGTACACGCCAATCCGGCTACGAACTCGACGCCCAACAAGTGGGGCCATGTATGAACTTTGTCAACTGGAACAGCCTTGACATCTTGAATTGATCCAGATTTAACAACGGTAAGTAAACGCTGTGTGTGTCCACCAGGTCCGGCACCATAAGGGATACTTCCGTTTGTGGGTGTACCAGCAACAACAGCACCGGGTTTTTCTGCAAGCGCAACACCGCCTCCTGCTGCTTTGCTTCGCTCAAGTAAATCAGCAGGGATTCGCGAACCTGCATCGCTACTTGTAGCAGCGGGTGCTGTCGCACCTGCGGCCTCGGCTGCGGCTTTCTCGCGAGCTTCTTGCGCACGCTTAAGAAGATGTTCTGGGATGCCGGCCATCAGAGAGGTCCTGAGATTCCGCCGTCTTTACGCACGCGCCAAAAATGGATCGCGAGGAAGATGACTGTGACGAATGGAAAAAGTAAGACATGCAACACATACCACCGCAATAGTGTTTCTGGTCCAATTTCGACTCCGCCTAACAAAACGAAACGAACTTGAGAACCAATCACCGGCGAGTAACCCATCATGTTGGTACCCACCGTCACCGCCCATAGCGCTAGTTGATCCCATGGTAATAAATAGCCAGTGAATGAAAGCAAGAGTGTCAGCGTCAACAGAATGACACCAATCACCCAGTTAAATTCTCGAGGAGCTTTGTACGCACCGTGATAGAAAACACGCGCCATGTGCAAGAACACGGATAGCACCATTAAGTGTGCTCCCCAGCGATGCATATTTCTGACCATTAATCCAAACGTCACCGACGTGTGCAATGACTGAATGTCTTGCCAAGCGTTGGCAGATGTTGGTCGGTAGAAAAACATCAAGAAAATTCCGGTGATCGTTAGCAAGATGAACAAGAAGAAACTCAAGCCACCCAAGCACAGTGTGTAACTAACTTTTACTGCGTGTCGTTTAACTTTCACTGGATGTAAGTGATACAGCACCGAGTTCATTACAACATACGAACGATTTCTTGGTGAGTCCGAATATCCCTTACGAAAAATTGATCCTGGTCGGAAGATAGAGTTCCACGCTTGGCTTCCTTGCATCGACTCATTTAATTTCGTCACGCGGTCTTTAACCGTCAAGCGAGATTTTTGTTCAAGCATTTGTACCATTTTATTTAAACTCCATTCCTAAAATCGCATGCCATATGAATAGCCATGATTATTCGTGCGCATATGAGTTTCACCAGTTGCCGGTGCAACTCCAATCTTTCCAAGAATTATCACTCCGGTTGGACAGCGATCAACGCATAAAGCGCAACGCGTACAAACATCATCGTCAATAATAAACACAACCTTGTCAGAAGGATCATCACCTGGAAGCTCAGTACCTTCGGCCTGGCTAATCGCTTCAGGCGAAACCATAAAGATGCACTTCCATGGACAAATGTCAACACAGCCTTCACACATGATGCACTCAGATTGGTCAATGTGAATGAACTGCTTTGGCTTAACTGCCTTGCTTAAATATTCGGCGTCAACTTCAACAAGTTGATAATCATCCGTGTACGGCATCATCGGTGGATTTGCGTCTGTTTTTGCCATCGTTTAACCCTTCTTCATTAGAGGACGACCGTATGTCGAAGTTGCAACTTCTTTGGCAACTTCTACTCCACGTTTTTGCCACCAACCAAAAAGATAGATCATTAGCCCAATGTAGAAGACATGAATTACAACAACAACGATGTCACGGATTGCTTCGTAACTTATGACAATCGGAAAACTTCCTCCAATCGTGTCAGACTTCAAAATGTTGAACGGCCCGTAGACAAGTTTGTCTTTGCGCCAACCTAATTCTTTGTCAGCGTGGTCAATCCACTGGTGAGGCACAACTCCAAACGCCAAAAACAAAACAGCGAAAACATACGCAGCGCCGAGCATTGCTTCGCCCCAAGTTGCTTTGCGATCAAACTTTCGACGCTTACCGATTGGAATGATGACAAGACTTAACAGCGTCGTAACTATGGCGGAGAAAATAAAAGCCTGGTTGACTCCTGGCCACCTGAGAATGTCAATTGCGAGCATTAGTTTGAGGGCTTGCCTTTCCTCGTAAAAATCTGTTTTTAGCCTAGTCGGCAAGATAATAATGACTCTGCTTGAAACCAACTGTGAGGGTCTTTTTTCGTCACTGGTTTTCACGATTGCTCAACACCTCTCAACGAGGGCAAGCCTGACTGTTCGGGTTGTGCGCTCGTGAACTTCTCGCATTGGGTTGCGTTGCGTCTAACCTATTAAGCGCAAGGATTATGAAAAACTAGAAACTTATTGTTGAGGAGTGCAGTGGCAGGAATACCCGAACATCTACTTAAGCGTGCGCAAGAAGCACGTGACAAAGCAGCTGGCAAAGCGCCTGCTGCTGATGGGGCAACTGCTTCGGAAAATGTTCTTGTAAAAGTTGCAGATAATAAACCAGTTGCAAATGCGCCTGCGGCAAGCGCGCCACCGCCACCACCAGACCCAAGCTATGTTGTCGCAGCAAACTCGCGAAAGAAAATTCCGTTCTGGGCAATGGCAACTTTAAGTTTGTTACCACTTTGGGCTTTTTTATATCTTCTTGCGATACAACCACAAGAAAAAATAGTTGAGGGACCACTTGCCGTAGGTGCCGGCGTCTATGGTTCTTGCGCAGGTTGTCATGGCGCGAACGGTGCTGGTGGTGCTGGTCGAGTTTTATATCAAGGCGAAGTTCTAAAAACTTTTCCAAAAATTGAAGACATGCTGAGCTTCGTATATATAGGTTCACAGCAATATGTTTCAGCCGGAATCAAAATTTATGGCAACCCAGATCGAGATGGTGGAGCACACGCGCCACTTTCGTATAACGGAAATCCGATGCCACAGCAGGGTGAGAAATACGGCGGTGGTTTAACTGAGGCAGAGATTCTCGGCGTTGTGTGTCACGAGCGATATGCACTTAGCGGAGCCGACCCAAAGAGTGAAGAATGGAAAGCCGAATATGAACTCTGGTGCTCACCTGAGTCAGAAATATTCGCAGGTCTTGAGACTGGTGCGGTTAACTTTGACAATCTCGCAGAGACCTACGCTGCAATGCCAAATGCTCCAGCGCATGTCGGCACCGATCCTCGTCCATCTGGCAAATAACTAGTCGTCTGATCTCGCGACCAGCGAGCAACGTCACACTCTATAAATAGATCAGAGTCAGTAAATCTGCTTAGCCTTAGGTCTAGATGCAAAATGAAATTCGACAAGAACTCGACATAACTGGCGAAGTTCGTCAGGTGCTTCGTACTGAAGTGCTTGTAGTCGGTGGTGGACCCGCAGGAGCTGCAGCAGGATTTTGGTTGGCTCGTCTCGGTCACGATGTAACTGTGATTGAGCGTAAAAAATTTCCGCGCGAAAAAACTTGTGGCGATGGATTGACTCCCCGAGCAGTTAAACAACTTGACGACATGGGACTAAGCGAACAGTTATCACAATTTCATCGCTACGAAGGTCTGCGTGCAACCGCGCACGGAAAAGCACTCGAGTTGAAATGGCCAACTCACCCGATTTATCCGCAGTATGGATATGTCGTACGCCGTCGAGAACTTGACATGATGGTTGCACGAAATGCTCAAACTGCTGGTGCCAAACTTCTTGAAGAACACGAAGCAGTTGCGCCAATCATTTCTAAAGATTGTGTGCGTGGTGCAATGGTTACCAATAAAGTTGACGGGAGCACCATTGCGATTCATGCGCAATACGTAATTATTGCCGACGGCGCAAATTCGCGATTCGGTCGAGCAATCGGAACAGCACGCGAAAAATCTTGGCCGTACGGTACTGCGATTCGTACTTATTGGAAGAGTCCAAGACACGACGAACCATGGATTGAATCGGCGTTAGATGTTAAAGACCGCAATGGTAAATCAATGCCTGGTTATGGATGGATTTTTCCTGTTGGTGACGGAACAATAAATATTGGTGTTGGATTGCTTTCAACTTTTAAAAATTTTAAAGATGTCAATACTTCGCATTTACTTGATTCGTATGCCCACATGGTCGCCGACCGGTGGGAGATTGACCCAACTCAACCTGAGTGCAAAGCCACGAGTGGCAAGATTCCGATGGGCGGATCTGTCGGACCAAAAGTTGGCGCAACTCACATTGTGATCGGTGATGCCGCTGGCAGTGTTAATCCATTCAACGGCGAAGGAATTGACTATGCCTACGAGACGGCGCATTTGGCTGCGGATGTTTTGCACGATGCGCTTATCACCGGAGATGCAAGTGTGTTAAAGCGCTACGACCAAATGATCGAAGACGAATATGGGCAATATTTTAAGGTCGCAAGATTATTCGCACGAATAATCGGTCGCCCAGTTTTAATGCGCGAACTTTCTCGGGTTGGCATTCAAAGTCGCACCCTGATGGAGTGGGTGCTCCGAATCATGGCAAATCTGTTGCGTCCAGACGAGATTGGGCCAGCCGAAGCGGCGTACAAAGCAGCTGCTTTGATCGTGCGTGCAATGCCTGACGCTTAACTCGCTATTGGTCATTGGCAGACTACTTCGTTAACTTCATCGCTAATTAGGTTCATTTTAGAGATGCTTTTATCTGGTGAATAACTATTGATGAATTCCCTCAAACTAATTTGACTTACCCCACTATCTTGACGACAAGTTTTGCGTGTTGGTGTTGCAAGTCGCACGATCCAGCCGTTGGCCAGCACACCCCTGTCACCATTGTCCAACATGTCGACAAGACTTGGTAATTCAAGAACTCGAGTCGGCAGCGTGCCATTTACGTTAGTAATTGCAAACCACATCACCGATTCGCCAAACATATTTGCCAACATCACGCAGGAAGACACGCTAGTAAAGTCATCACAATTGAGTTCACCTGGTGTTCCAGCGGCGATCATCACGACTCGGCCATCGTCAAGCGTTACCGATGAGTCGTTGACAGTGCGCCCATTTTCAATTTGCAGTCCATCACTCGCCGCAAATTTTGAAATCACTGCAACGAGTTCGATATTTTTTTCAACAGACTGCTGAATTGCCGCGGTGTCCTGACCACGACCAAAGCAATCGTTGCACGAAATCAGTAGCACAAAAAAACCACTAACTGCGAGTAGGCCCAATGCCAGCCAAAGTCGCGAGTTTAGTAATTGTCTCACTATCCAAGAATAGACGGAATCAATTAACTAATTATCGAGCGCCAACAGAATTGAGTTGTGGTGCACTTTGTGCTTTGCTTCCGTTTTCGATTCGCATTTGTTCGTAATAGCTCAAGATCTGCAACTCAACGCCGAGGTCAACATTACGCACCGAAACACTGCTCGGTGTTGACAATACGACTGGAGCAAAATTTAGAATTGATGTAATACCTGCTTCGATAAGTGCATCGGCTGCGGACTGAGCTGCTGGAGAAGAAGTCGTAATCACACCAATATTTACTTTTTCATCTCGGACAATATTTTTTAGATCGCCGACATCACCAACTGTCAGAGAACTTGTTGTTCGGCCGATTTTTTTGGGATCATTGTCCACGATTCCAACAACTGGAAAACCGCGTGATAAAAAACCATCAAATTTTGCGAGCGCACAACCCAAGTTTCCTGCGCCGACGACAACGACATTCCATTCACGCATCAGACCAAGTTCTCGTTTGATTTGATGAATCAAATATGTCACTTCATAACCAACACCGCGGGTTCCGTAACTTCCAAGATACGAAAGATCTTTTCGAACCTTGGCTGCATTCACTCCCGCGAGTGCTGCAAGTTCGTCGCTAGAGAATCGAAGCACATTAGTTGCCGCAAGATTATTTAAAATCTGTAAATAAATTGGCAATCGAGCAATCGCTGCATCAGGGATTTTGCGTCTTTGAAGTTGTGTCATATCGTTCAGGGTAGGGCTTAGTGCATTAATTCACAAAGTTCAGAACACAAATTAATTGGATATCGGTAAAGACTTTTGTCACGAGAGTTATCGTTCGGATGTGCTCATTTCTGTGGTTCAGACATTAGCGAGTCAATTAAATGCAACACTTGCGGGTGCGGCCGCACTCGTTGCATGCGCATTTGCGCTGCTCACTTTTGATCGTTGGCAGGTTCGTGGCCAGCCACATGAACTTGCGTGGACAATCGCCATGACTCTTTTTGCGATCGGTTCACTTGCACTGTGGTGGGCTGAAGCAACGGGCTGGACGATTTTTGTATTCAGAGTATTTTTTGTTTCGGGCGCCGTGCTTAATGTTGGTTGGCTTGCCCTCGGCACAATTTATTTATTAGCAGGAACAACAACTGGTGACCGTGTTCGCAACTATCTGATTGGTTTGAGTGCATTTTCTATCGGAGTTGTATTAGTAGCGCCAGCAAAACGAGAAATAATAGATGGCGAGTTTCCTTCGGCTCGTGAACTTTTCGGTGTGACTCCACGAGTTCTTGCTGCAGTTGGGTCAGGTGTGCCAGCACTGATAATTATTTTCGGCGCTCTGTGGTCGACATTTAGAGTTATCCGAAAGTCTTCGCCAACGATGTCAACTAGAAGCGTTCGAGTCGTTAAATCTCGATTGCGACTAGCAACGAGCAACATTTTGGTTGCAGCCGGCACAATCGTACTTTCAGCAAGTGGTTTGCTGGCTGGTCGCCTGGGCAAAGACCGGGCATTTGCGGTGACATTACTTATTGGTTTATGTATTTTGTTCGCAGGATTTCTTGTCGCTACTAAGTCGTTTCAGACAAATTTGTCTGCGAGGACTGGCGACAAATCAAAATTGTTAGCGAATCACAAGCGAAGCGATACCCGCCGCAAAAATCGCAAACAATAGCAACGCAATCGTCAGAGTTGTTGATGGTCGCATGATCTCAAGATTAACGAGTCGGGCTTATTTTTATCGATGTCGTGACTGAGACCCCATCTTGGCTTGGCGAATCGCTGGATTTCGACAAAACGATCAGATCTCCTTGGCCGATCTGTAGTTCGGTTGCAGCCGATCCACGATCTACGCAAATTGAAAGCATCCCATATGAGTCAACTACGAGCCCAATACCACTGCCGATTCGGTCGTAACTTCTCACGACTTTTAATGCCCTTACGACTGGTTCGCGCGTCGCACTCGCACCACTCATTAGTGAGCGAATTTCGACTCGCACTACTTCGCCAAAATCTGCAACTTCATCTGGACCGATATTTAGTTGACAGTTACCAAAACGATCCACCCATGTAACTTCGCCATGCAACGAACCGTTTTCTTCCCGTGGCAACGGCACGACACCTGGCAACAACAAAGCAGGGTCAATCATTTCTCCGAGTTCGCTTAGATCAACACCATTACATAAATGCGCCGCAACTGGGCCAAAAATATCTCGCCCAGCAAAAGTTTCACCAGGGGCTACCAGATGATATTCAGGGTTAGTTAGACACACTGCTCTTCCAGCACCACCGGCAAGAGCAATCGCCATTGCCAACAAACCATTATCTGGTCCGACGAAAACACCTTTGCCATCAGCGACTTCAACAGCGATCGCCCGGCGAGTTGAACCAACTCCTGGGTCAACAACTGCCAACACAACACCACTAGCGACATACGACACACAACGCGCTAAAGATAGTGATCCTGCGCGAACATCAAACGGTTCAATTTCATGTGTTAAGTCAACGACACGACATTGCGGAGCAATCTCGTAAATCACACTCTTCACGACGCCAACAAATTCGTCGCGTGTCCCATAGTCAGACAAAAAAGAAATCGTCGAATATTTATTTGACATCAGCGTCTCACGATACTGATAAACGTAAGAGCCGGTGCCAACCCCCCGACGGCACCGGCTCAAACGGCGCAACTCTTGCGAGCGCGACTCCCAGTTGGGGGGTTACCCCGCCCGGTGATCTTGCGACATTTCCACTCTCACTTTAGACACGATTAACAGGTATTGAACAATTTTTGCTAGAAATTATGTAGTTTTTAAAACCACATAAATCATCTGGCTGTACCTATTTGTACTCATTTGCCGAGCTGTTTACTGCGTGCGGTTGCTGCCTGCACTGCCCCCGCAATAATTTCAGCAAAATTCTTTTTCTCTAACTCGGCGATACCAGCCGCTGTCGTACCGTTTGGCGATGTAACATTTTTTCTTAATTCTTCTGGGCTTGAAGAACTCTGTGCAAGAAGAGCCGACGAACCAACTAGTAATTGTCTAACTAAAGTATCGGCAACTTCTGCAGACAGCCCTTGTTGTATTCCCGCAGCAATTAACGCTTCAGCCAGCAAGAAAATATATGCGGGGCCACTGCCCGACAAACCAGTCACCGCATCCAGCAGATTTTCTTCGACTTCAACAACTTTGCCAACGCTGCCGAGAATTTTTTTCGCCCACACAATCTGATCGGCTGAACATGTACTGCCAGCCGCCATCGCCGACACGCCTTGTCCAACTAGCGCAGGTGTATTTGGCATTGCTCGGACAACTGCAATCGTCGCACCACATGCACTTCGAATAGACGCAATAGTTACTCCGGCAGCAATTGACAGCAACTGTTTGACACCAAAGTTGCTGAGTGTTAAACACACGTCGGCAACATCGTCAGGCTTCACGGCAACCACGACCGAGTCGCATTTTGGCATCTGTTCACAGATCACTGCCTCAGGGAAATCTTTTTGCAAAATTGCCCTACGCTCTTGGCTCTTTTCAACTATTGCTAAATCACGAGGCGCCACAAATTTGTTGGCAATTAGACCACGGGCTAACGCTGCCCCCATGTTGCCGCCACCGAAAATAACTAAAGACAGTCGATTCATAACAAGATCACCCTGCACAGGATATTTAGCCTAGTTAGACGCACTCGAACCGCCTAACGGCTTCCCCGACCGCTCTGTAGTTCGAGTGCTACTGCGTTGTGTGCGCATGGCTTTGGCTTTGGCAAAGCCAATTTCTAACAAACTCCAGAAAAGTTGTTCGGTTACTGAATAAAGCGTGCCGATTGCTCGGTCTAATTCAGTTTCGCTAAGCGCCGATAGGACTAATTCACCACGCAAAAAGACTGCGTCTTCAATACCAATCGAGAAGTGTGCCCCAACAAGTTTTTCGTTTCGACGCAACAATGTTTCGTACAGAAGTTCGGCATTCTGCTCAGGTGCAGGCATCACATATGTTTCATATCGCAAGGTTCTCTGACCTAGCGTCAACCAAATTGTCGTGAATTCTTTTTCTTCACCACGCATTCTGACGAACCACCTAAATTCATCACCCTCTGCACGGTCTACTGATTCAATGTTTGGATAGTTACTGCGAATTCGTCCTAGCCATTCGTCAATCTGTCTTTCGACACGCGCAATGGCTGCATCGTCGAATAAGTCGCTCACGAGATTACGAGCAGGCAACCAATTGGCGTGCCTCAAGAGCCTCATACACACCGATCACGCTGGCAGCCGTCGAAGCCCAAGAATAATTTCTCGCACGGTGCGCGGCATTTGTTCCCATGGACAAACTCAAAATTGAATCGTCAAGAAGGCGACGGGTATAACCAGCGAATGTTTCAACATCTCGGTTCTTAACCACGTATCCAGTTCGTTCATGTTCAACAAGATTCAAGAGTCCACCAACTGCACTTGCCACCACTGGAATTCCACACGCTGCTGCCTCGAGTGCGACAAGCCCAAAACTTTCACTTCGCGAAGGTACTAACACGACATCTGCAGCACGATAATAAGAGGACAATAAATGGTGCGGTTGCGGTTCAACAAAATGTACGCGACCGTTTAATCCCAGTTCGCTAATGAGTCTCTGCACATGAACTGTCTCACTATTTCCAAATGCGCCGCTTGCCCCGCCAACGACCATTAGTTCGGCATCGCTGCGATTAAGTGCAGCCAATGTGCGCACTGCAACATCTACACCTTTAAGTGGTTGAATCCGTCCGACGAACAACAGCAACGGCTTGTCACCCCAACCAAGTGCCCGTCTTGCACCGCGACGATCGCCAGGCGAGAAAAATGCAGTGTCAACTCCGGGTGATGCAACAGTCAATGCTCCGGGAGATTTTCCGTACAGTGAACGAAATTGACTTAACTCTTCTGGGCAACTTACGCAGATCGCGTCGGCGCATCCAATGATTTCAAGTTCTGCACGTTCGCGAACAACCGATTCAGTATCTCCACCCAGAGATTTGACTCGCGCCAAAGTATGAAAAGTTGTAACTAATGGCAAACCCAGTTGATGCTTTAGTCTGTGACCGACCAAACCTGACAACCAATAGTTGGCGTGCAACACATCTGTTCCACCCTTTAGTTCAATATCTTTTGCCACGGCTTGTGTGAACTCATCTACAACATCCAATAATTCGTCTTTCGTCAGGTCAAACTTTCCGGCCTTGAGGTGAACAACTTTATGATTGGGTTCGACATCAACAACTTCTGGAAGACCTTCGCGCCACGCACGCGTATATGTCGTGCATTGCAATCCTTTTTGAGCCATCGCCGAAACGAGTTCGCGAACATAAACATTCATCCCACCGCCATCACCGACACCTGGCTGAGCCAATGGCGAAGTGTGCATCGAAATAATCGCGACGCGTTGCATTTGTGTATAAAACCTATCGTTTTAGTCGGGATTTACCTCTACCGAACCAGCGAGCCTAATCAAACGAACGAAACTAGCTAGTCAGCGAGTAGCGAGTCAACATTCAGGCCGCCGTCTTTGTAGCGCTTTACAAGTTCAGTTGTCAGTGCGTCAATTGATGTGAAAAGTGTTTTTCGCTCCACAGATTGAGAAGACTCAAAACTTGAAAGTCGTTCGACAACTATTTTAAGTGACTGATCATCAAGAGTTCTCATCTCACCAAAACTAATCTCTTGACAAATTTTCTCTAGTTCTACTACTAATGGGTGCTCGGTTGAAATATTTGGCTCACGAGGTGGACGAGATGATCCGCCACCATGCTCTTGACTAAAAACATTTGCGATATCGGCAACACTGATTCCTGATGCGGGGGTGCCATCAACACGGCGGCGCTGCTCGTCTCGCGCCAAGTCACATCGACCTTGGGCCATGCGACGAACAAATGAAATCACATCCTCTTGCATCTGTAGTGCGGCACGAGCCACTCTAAGTTCTTCAGTCGACATCGATTTGGCGTTTGAAATATCTGTCATCAACATCCCCCAGAAACTGGAGGCAATACTGCCACTTCGTCGGCATCGACGACCGCAGTTGCCCCAACTGCTTCTTCGCCGTTTAACCAAACTCGACAACTGCCAAGCACCTTGGCAAAATCACTGCCGAACTGAACCTTGGCGTTATTTAATACCTCGTCAACGGTGCATCCTTGAAATTCTTGGCTGGCAGTGCCGGCAGCTTGCCTCGCTGATGCAAAAAGTAGCAATCGCGCCATGCACTAAGCGTATCTAAGCCACTACCCTGCGTTGAGTGTCTGCGCAGGTTGATTCGGGATTGAGCACTAGGTTGCTCGTTTTACGACACGGTCAATCTGAATGGAATGCTCAAGGTCGGTGGCAAGGACAAGCCGATATCGAACTAACTGAAGAAGGTATTCGTCAAGCACATCAGGCTGCGAAAAAAATTGGAAAGTTTGATTTGATCGCTGCAAGTAATTTGCAACGCGCGCGTCGAACTGCAGAAATAATTGCAGATAGTCATGGTTTCGACGATGTGATTATTGATGACCGTTTAAAAGAATCACATATTGGGCCATGGGAAGGTTTGACATACGACGAAATTGAATCTGGTTGGCCAGGATATTTAGATTCTCTTAAACAACCAGAGGGGTTTGAACCCAACCAAAATGTTGTACAGCGAATGACCGCGGCGTTTATCGATATCGCCGACAAGTGTCGCGGTGGGCAGGCTCTCGTGATTAGCCATAGCGGGGTTATTCGCACGATTCGACGCGAACTAAAAGTTAAAGATTTGCGGCTAGATAACTTAGGTGGATGTTGGTTTGATGTTCACCCTGACGGTCGATTGACTGCTGGGCGAATTGTTGCTGTAATCGGCGAACTTAACTCAAGTGAATCGCTCTAAAGTATTTTGTGCTCAGTCGCTGGCTTGATAATTCTTTTTCAAGTATCGTCAAAAAAAACGTAACTACATTGACAGTTGCCAGGCTGTCAACAAACGCCTGCTACAGATTTACTCCACCGTTCGTGGCAATCATTGCCAGGGGTTTCAATGTTTCGCTTTCAGAAATTGGTATCGCATTAACCGTCTCTGAGTTTTCTGGCTTACTGTCACCATTCATTGGTCGCTTTGTTGACCGACTTTCGCGTCGAGTCGCAATGCTTGCGGGATTATTCGGAATTAGTTTTGGCGCACTGCTCGCGGCAGTTTCTCCAAACCTCATTGGTTTCACAATCGGGGTGACAATGATTAGTGTTACCAAAAATTTCTTTGACCTCGGAATGTCTGGCTGGATCGCCGATCATGTGGCATATGAAAAACGCGGTCGAATAATTGGACTGACCGAAATTTCTTGGGCGCTCGGATTATTGATTGGCGTTTCTGGGATGGGCATAATTACTGCTTTATTTTCTTGGCGTGCTGGTTTTGCTGCCGGTGCGATCGGCGTTTTGATTTCTACAACATTTATTGCGTCTCGAATCAAGACAGAACCACATGAGGTCTCGTCGCGGATCGCCGATGATGGAGTGCGTCTCAGTGGCCGAGCCTGGCTTGTTGTTGCGACAATGTTTGCCACGATGTGTGCAAGTCAATGCATCTTTATAACTTTTGGCGCATGGCTGGATGACGAGTTTGGATTTGGCGCACTCGGTATTGCTGCCGTTGGTTTTAGTATTGGACTGGTCGAACTTTATGCTTCGCTCACGAGTGCCAACAAAACAGATAAGTGGGGTAAAGAAATCAGCATTGCAATTGGTGCACTGATCATGGTGCCCGGCGGTGTGGTGCTAGCAGTTGTTTCACATAACTTAGTTTTGGGAATACTTGCACTAATGGTTTACATTTTGGGCTTTGAATTTGCTGTTGTCAGTATGTTGCCACTTGCAACTCATCTGGTTCCAAAGCGTCCCGGAAGTGGTCTTGGCTTAGTAATCGGTGCTGGCACTCTCGGTCGTGGAGTAATGAGTTTTATTGCAACTCGTGCCTACGAATCAAACAACTCAATTGCAATGCCGGCACTGATTGGTGCTTTCTCGGCTTTAATTGCAGCGTTATTGATGTTTTCGTATTACCGACGCGGCGGTCTAGTTCACACGGTCTAGTTCACACGGTCTAGTTTGTTGAACTAGCCAGAATATTTATTTGTAATTGGCAATCGACGATCTTTGCCAAATGCCTTTGTACTTACTCTCACACCAGGAGCACCCTGTCGACGCTTATATTCATTTATGTCAACGAGTCGCGAAATTCGCTTAACAAGTTCAGCGTCGTATCCAAGCGCAATTATTTGTTGTGCCGTGCGGTCGTCTTCAACATATAACTCAAGAATTGAATCTAAAATGTCGTACGGCGGCAGACTTTGATCATCGCGTTGATCAGGTCGCAACTCTGCAGATGGTGCTTTATCAATTATTGCTCGCGCGATAACTTCGCGTTGAGACTGTGAATTAATGAACTCACACAATTCATAAACTTTAGTTTTAAATAAATCTTTAATTACTGCGTAACCACCTACTGAGTCGCCATACAAAGTGAAATATCCAACAGCAGTTTCACTCTTGTTGCCAGTTGTTAAAACCATCCAACCAAACTTGTTCGAAAGTGCCATCAGAGTTGTCCCGCGCACACGACTTTGCAGATTTTCCTCTGTCAAATCTGCTGATCGATTTGCAAAACTCGGCTCAAGCATCTCTAAATACGAACTAAAAGCAGGTTCAATTGAAATTGTTTGCATTTCAACGCCAAGGCAAGAGGCTAAAACTTGCGCATCGGTGCGCGAGCCATCCGATGAGTAACGCGACGGCATCGATACACCGTGTACATGGTCTGCGCCGAGAGATTCAACCGCGATTGCTGCAACCAGCGCTGAATCGACTCCGCCCGATAAACCGATTACGACGTCAGTAAAACCGTTTTTCAAAACATAATCGCGAGTGCCAAGAACTAGTGCCGCGTGAATTTGCGCAATCTCGGTTAAAGGCTGACTAGTCCTGCCGACGGATTGAGTAGGCAAAGGCCCAGGCTTCGTGGTTGATTTTGGTAATGACAAATCACAAACAAGCAACTCTTCAACAAACTGGGCAGCACTAGCAACAAGCGATCCGTCTCCTGACCAAATCGTTGAACCGCCATCAAAAACTAATTCGTCTTGTCCGCCAACTTGATTGACATACGCGATGACACATTTATTGTCATGCGCCCGAGCACTCAACATTTCGTGGCGCACATCAAGTTTGCCCCCATGAAATGGTGAGCCATTGATATTGATATTTAGAACCGCGCCTAACGAAGCCTGCTCTGCAACCGGACCATCGGCCTGCCATATATCCTCACAAATTGTTACACCAAAACAAATATCGTTCACCGTGAACAACGGATTTGCTACTCCGGGTGTGAAATATCTTTGTTCGTCAAACACGTTGTAGTTCGGCAGCAAATGTTTTCGGTAGACATCAAGTACGGCACCGTTTCGACACACGGCCGCTGCGTTAAAAATGTCTCCCGAATCAGCATCTCGATCAACAAATCCGATTACAGCAATAGTGTCACCAACGGATTTAACTATTTGCGCGAGTGTTGACAAGTTGTCGTCAACAAATCCTTGTTTTAAAACAAGATCTTCAGGCGGATAACCAGTCAGAGACAACTCGGGAAACGCCACGAGCTGACAGTTAGCCGCAACAGCCTGGTTGTAATAGTTGAGAATTTTGGCGGCGTTTGCCGAAAGTGCCCCGACTGTCGGGTTGATTTGGGCTAACCCAACGCGAAGTTTGGCGAAATCAGCCACAGTTTCAGGCTAGCGAGAGAAAACTTCACACGCCGTTTACATTCGGAGAATACTTCAGAAACAACAGTCAGTGAAACTAGAAGCGTTACAAATGCGCCAGCGTGGCACATTTCTTACGAAGGGAAACTTCATGGCATATCAAGCTGAGTACATCTGGATTGACGGCGTCGAGCCAACACCAACTTTGCGATCAAAAACAAAGATCATTGAAAACAATTCGAAGGCACTTCCAATTTGGGGATTCGATGGTTCTTCAACAAATCAAGCAACAGGTGAAGCATCTGACTGCATCCTTAATCCAGTTTTCAGTTGCAAGGATCCCATTCGTGGTGGAAAAAATATTCTCGTGATGTGTGAAGTATTAGTTGCCTCAACTGGCAAGCCTCATCCGACAAACTCGCGAGCAGCATGTGCCGTTGTTACAAAAAAATATGCGGCCGAAAAAATGATCTATGGAATCGAACAGGAATACACAATGATGCGACTCAACGGTCGTCCACTTGGTTTTCCAGAACTTTCTGGTGAACCAGAGCCACAAGGTCCTTACTACTGTGGCGTAGGCGCAGGCCGAGTAATGGGTCGAGACATAGTAGAGATTCACACAGAGATGTGTCTTGAGGCAGGTCTACATATTTCAGGAACTAACGCCGAAGTTATGCCTGGTCAATGGGAGTTTCAAATCGGTCCAGTTGATGCACTGCGAGTGAGTGATGAACTTTACGTTGCTCGTTGGCTGTTGCATCGGATAGCCGAAGATTACGACGTAGTTATTTCGCTTGATGCAAAACCACAACATGGAGACTGGAACGGCGCAGGTTGCCACACCAACTTCTCAACAAAAGATATGCGGTCAAACTACAAAGCAATCGACGACGCATGTCAAGCACTCGGAACGCGAATCAACGAGCATGTCAGCAACTACGGTCACGATATTGAAAGCCGATTGACTGGCAAACATGAAACTGCGCCGTACGACAAGTTCACATATGGTGTCTCAAACCGAGGTGCTTCTGTGCGAATTCCGTGGCAGGTTGCTCGTGACAAAAAAGGTTATGCAGAAGACCGTCGACCGAATGCAAATATGGATCCATACATCGTCACACAATTAATTCTTGAAACGGTGTGTGGAAACCCAAAGATAATTAAGACTGGTAAGACCGCACCAAAGAAGCCTGCGAAGAAAAAAGCTCGAAAGAAATAATTATTCTGCCGTCGTTACCCGAGTAATTCTCGCAGTAACGACGGCAGACTATATTCATGCTTTCTCAACGAAATCAGGCCTGAGATGATCGAACAGCAGCGTGATTATGTATTGCGAACTGTTGAAGAACGTGGCATTCGCTTGGTTCGCCTGTGGTTCACAGACGTTCTCGGAAATTTAAAAAGTTTTGCAATCAGTCCGGCCGAAATGGAGAATGCACTCAATGACGGCATGATTTTTGACGGCTCGGCGATTGATGGCTTTAGTCGTGTGCAAGAAAGTGATGTGCTTGCACTTCCAGATGCCAACACATTTGAAGTTCTTCCTTGGGTTGACCCAAAAGGTGCAGAGGCTCGAGTGTTTTGTGACGTCGCGAAATTAGATGGCACACCGTTTGATGGGGACCCGCGCCAAGTTTTACGGCGCAACTTGAACAATGCGCGCGAACTTGGCTACCAGTTCTATGTCGCACCAGACATTGAATATTTCTATTTTGATCCTCCGGCAGTTGATTCACGACCTGTTCCACTTGACGAAGGTGGCTTCTTCGATTTAACAAGCACCGACATCACGAGTTCGCTACGCAAAGAAACAATTCGCACATTAGAAACAATGAGTATCCCAGTTGAGTACAGCTTTCACGAAGACGCCCCTAGTCAACATGAAATCGATCTGCGCCACACCGATGCATTGACAATGGCAGACAGTGTGATGACTTTTCGTTTGGTCGTTAAAGAAATCGCTGCGCTCCACAATGTGCATGCAACTTTCATGCCTAAGCCACTTGAAGGTGTTCAAGGTTCTGGGATGCACTTGCACTTGAGTCTGTTCAAAGATGAGCAGAATGCATTTCATGATGCCGATGATCCATACAACTTGTCGCAAACAGCAAAACAATTCATGGCTGGACTGCTGCGTCATGCCGCAGAAATAACAGCGATAACAAATCAGACCGTGAATAGTTACAAACGACTTGTGCCAGGTTTTGAAGCACCCGTACATATTTCGTGGGCGCGAAATAACCGCAGCGGTTTAATTCGCGTTCCGATTCAAAAGCGCAATAGCGAGAACGCAACTCGAATTGAATATCGTTCACCTGACCCAGCGTGCAACCCTTATCTCGCATTCTCGGTGATCCTTGCTGCTGGCTTGCGCGGAATAAAAGAGGGTTACGAACTTCCACAAGAAGCTGACGCCAATCTTTTCGAAATGGGCGATGACATGTTGGCGAAACTTGGCATAGAACAACTTCCTCAATCAATGTCTGATGCATTGCGCGTAATGGAGCGCTCAGAACTTGTTGCCGATGCACTTGGAGATCACATCTTTGAATGGTTCTTAAGAAATAAGCGTGCAGAGTGGCGCGGTTACAAAACGCACATCAGTCAGTACGAACTAAATCGCTATCTGCGCTCACTTTGAGAAGAAAATGACTAACGACGCGACTCGACTTCTTGCTGTATTTCCTGATCCTGCGCCGATAGACGTTGCTCGAACTTTAGACCTCTCTGGGTATTTGTGGAAGGCAGTCAAAAATAATGACGCAATTGGCCAACTTGAACCAGCAAACGGTTGGGCAGGGGCCGTCGTTGAATGCAGTGAAGATCCTGAAGCCGGATGGGCGATGTGTCGCGCGCTTCGCCGACGCGAGTTGCCGGTTACTCGAATAATTGTTCTCGTCAGTGGCGCACAACTTGCAGATCTTGAAATGCGTGACGATCTGTTTGATGACTTTTGCCTTGCGCCGATTCATCCGCGTGAACTTGACTCACGTCTGAGGCATCTTTTCTACACAGAGTTATCTGTATCGCGAGAATCGTTAATTGAATACGGCGGCCTGGTGCTCAACACCGAAACATATCAAGCAACATTTAGTGGCAACCCCCTTGACCTGACATATATGGAGTACGAGTTGCTCAAATTCTTGGCGCAAAACCCTGGCAAAGTTTTTAGCCGCGAGATTTTGCTATCGCGTGTTTGGGGATACGAGTATTACGGTGGTGCTCGCACGGTAGACGTTCACATTCGTCGGTTGCGTGCAAAATTAGGTGAAGAGCACGCCAATCTGATCGAAACTGTGCGCAGTGTTGGATACAGGTTCGGGCAATCTAAGTGGAGCTAAAAAATACTGTTGAATAACGACAGAATTCCGAAAATGATGAAGAATACGCTCGCTGCGCGTTGAACCAGTTGCAATTTAACTTTTCGTTGCAACCAGGCACCGGCCGCAACAGCAATAGCCGACACTGTGCACAACGCAGTCGCAGCACCAATCGCAACACCAAGTGAATCACCAGTTCTAACAGCAAAACCAACTGTCGCAAGTTGCGTCAAGTCTGCAAACTCGGCTACCAAAATTGCCGAAGTCGAAATATATACGACTTGAAAAAAATTTCGTGAGACTTTTATTTCGTCTTGCTTTTCTTGTTTATCTCGGGACGAACGAAACATCAAAATACCTGATCCTAAAAACACAAAACCTACGACGGCATGAATAGGTCTTTCTGGCAATTTTGAAAGTGCTGATCCAAATAAAACTGCGACTGTGACATGAGTGCAGTAGCCAATGCTCACACCAATCCAAACCGCTAGTGGTCGGCGCATACGAGTTGAAAGCATCAAAGTTGCAAACATTGTTTTATCGGGGAGTTCAGCTAAGAAAATCGCCACAAACACCAGCACCGCATTACTCAGCATTAGGCAATTTTACGTGAAAACAATGGCGATACGAAAACAAATGAAAACTCAAAAACTGACTCAACCGAGTTTTTCTAAGCGAGACTATAAGAAGTGGCACCGACTAAAACTTCAGTTACACAAGTTGATTTAAGCCTGACGGGTATGTCGTGCAATGCCTGCGCCACCTCAATTGAAAAAGGTTTAAACAAACTCGACAGTGTAACCGCAACGGTAAATTTTGCGACAGAGTCAGCGCGCATCAAAATCGAATCAACGTCGATTCTCCCTAGCGCATTGATTGATACAGTCACTGCACTTGGTTATGGTGCTCGCCTGCTGGCAGACACAACTCCCGAAATGCTAGAAACCGAAAACAACGACCGAGTCGCAATGTTGTTGACGCGACTGACCGCTTCAAGTCTGCTCGCACTTCCTGTTGTGTTGTTATCAATGGTCTCCAATTTAGAGTTTCGAAATTGGCAGTGGCTTGCACTTGCACTTAGCGCTCCAGTGGTGACTTGGGGTGCGTGGCCGTTTCATCGTGCTGCCCTGATGAATGCGCGTCATCGCTCAACAACAATGGACACACTAATTTCAATCGGTGTTTTTGCATCAACAGCATGGTCAGTTTGGGCAATTATCTGGGGCGATGCAGTTGAAAATATTTATCGTGGTTCGGCACATTCAACGAACATGACAAGTATGACGATGAAATCTGGAGACAGCACTCATATTTATTTAGAGGTTGCTGTTGCCGTCACCGTGTTCTTGCTCGCAGGAAGATACTTTGAGGCTCGAGCAAAAAATCGCGCAGGTGATGCATTGCGTTCTTTGCTCGCACTCAATGCCCGCACTGCAACAGTTCTTCGTGACTCAGAAGAACACACGATTGATGCAGCCCAAGTTCGTGTTGATGATCTATTGGTTGTGCGGCCCGGTGAAATAATTCCAGCCGATGGTGTCGTCGTTGAAGGTAATTCATCCTTAGATGTTTCAATGTTGACTGGCGAAAGCGTGCCGACTGATGTTGCCCCAGGCAGCACGGTTACTGGCACAACAGTAAATCTCACGGGGCGACTGATTATTCGTGCTACTCGAGTTGGTGCAGAAACAACATTTGCCCAAATCACTCGGCTGGTGCGCGATGCACAGACAACAAAAGCGCCAGTTCAAAGACTTGCAGACCGAGTTAGCGGGGTGTTCGTGCCGACCGTTATTGGTTTGTCATTTGCGACATTTATCGCATGGTATATCTGGGGTACATCCACGACTAATGCTTTTACTTCAGCGGTCGCAGTATTAATTATCGCTTGCCCTTGTGCCCTCGGACTCGCAACGCCAACTGCGTTGATGGTCGGCAGTGGCCGTGCCGCGCAAATGGGCATCGTGATTAAAGGTGTTGATGTTTTGCAAAGCACACGACGCATTGACACCGTTGTGTTTGACAAAACTGGAACGATCACAACAGGTGTGATGCAGCTAATTGACGTTGTCGTTGCATCGGGCGCAAATCGCAGCGAGGTTCTCAAGTTGGCAGGCGCACTTGAACATGCAAGTGAACATCCAGTTGCCCGAGCCATTGCCAATGCTGCTCGCAAAGAATTTGGCACATTGCCAAATGTCAGTGAGTTTGTTTCATCGCCTGGCATGGGCACTTCTGGAATTGTCGACGGGCACAAGATTATGGTTGGGCGTGAATCTTTGTTTAGCAAGACTCTTGTAATTATCCCGGCAGATCTTCGTGAATCTCTTGCGCGCGCGCGAAACGGTGGCAATACGGCCGTGTTAGTCGTAATTGATGGAGCAGTGAAAGCAGTTTGCGTTGTTGCTGATCAACCAAAATCGTCTAGCGCAACGGCTATCGCCGAACTTCGTAAACTTGGCCTGCGTCCTATTTTGCTAACTGGAGACAATCATGCAACTGCAGTTGCAATCGCTCAACAAGTCGGCATTGAGGCCGACGATCAACAAGTGATTGCTGGTGTTCTTCCAGACGAAAAGGTTCGCGTTGTCTCGGATTTACAACAACGCGGTTATGCAGTTGCGATGGTTGGCGACGGAGTGAATGATGCTGCGGCACTAGCCCAGGCAGATGTTGGAATAGCAATGGGAACTGGAACAGATGTTGCGATGCATGCCAGCGATCTGACAATTGTGAGTGGAGATTTAAGATTGGTTGCCGATGCGATTTTGCTCTCACGCGCAACATTACGCACGATTACCGCAAATGTTTTTTGGGCATTTGCATACAACACCGCTGCTATTCCACTTGCGGCGCTCGGATATTTAAATCCGATGTGGGCTGGGTTAGCAATGGCATTTTCAAGTATTTTTGTAGTGACAAACAGTTTGCGATTACGCACAACCAAACTCACACAGCACACCGCGTTCGTACACGCAACTCGCTAATCGCCTTAGCCCGCCAGGCTCGCGCTGTGCGTTCTGCAACTCCATATCGCATAGCGATTGCTGACGCATTTTCGCCACTTGCAACTGCGCGCAAAATCGCAATGTGTTTTGGATTGATCCCTTGTGCCAATGCAACTGCAATTAGTTTGTCTAGGTTTACCTCGTCGTCAAACTCATCTTGTGGTGCAATAAGTAATTCACTAAGTACAAATGGATCAATCGGAATCACTTTGTAACGCTTCGAACGATTGCCATCTACAAATGCGTAATATTCGCTGTCACGCACCAGATTTGCAGCAACCTTATTTGATCGCCGATGCCACGGATATTTTCGAATCACTCCCCATGCGCTGGGCAAAACATCGGCAATTGCTGTATCGATTCCACCTTCAACAATCCGACCGCGGCGTCGTGCAATCGCCAATAGCGGTGGCAAAATTCTTTGTAAAACAATTCGCGCCGCCAACTCGTCACTAGTCGCCTGCTTAACTAATAGCCATAAGTATTGATCGCCTTGCGAATCATCTCGAGCGGTATTGAAGCCGGCACGAACTAAAACTTCGTCTAGATGAGTGACTCTCGGGCCCGGCAAAGACCATGAATTAACGATTTCAAGCTCTCTGTTTCGCACACTGATGACTTGCCATTCTCTTATCAATCGCGAAATAGGACTAGCCGGCCTTTGCGCAATGCCTGGGCTCCATACCAGCGCTGGTTGATCTGTCTTTAATTGTTGATGAGTTGTGGTGAGTTGTGTCATGCACAACATCGTGCGAAATAGCACCACCGCAACTCGCCCGTGAAGTCTCACCGAAACTCTCACTGCCAAAAACTTCTAACTTAAAGCAAATTTAAGGAATACCGATATTTCCATTCTGGATATTTTTTATAATCAAAGGTAGTTTTTCTCTTAGCAAAACCTTGGGTTTCCATCCAACAAGATTGAAAGCCTTCGAAATATCAAAAGCAAAACCAAAGTCTCCGCCGTCTGAACTGATGACCTTTACATTTGGGTCTACTAACTTTACAAACTCATTTAGGGAAAGCAGATTTTCGGTGCCACCACCTGCATTAATTTTTTGTCCAAAAACTTTATTTTCAAATAATTGCTCAATTAACTGTCCTAGGTCATCAACGTGAAGTGGATCACGAAATTGCAATCCACCGCGAGGCAGGGTAATTTCACCACTATTTATAGTCTTTTTTACGAGTGGTGTAATCCATCCAGTTATCCGATTTTCGAAGTTGGTGTAGCCAGTGGTCAAACGAATAATATTGCTCTTCGGGTGCGACTCAGAAATAAATTCTGCCACAAGCTTAGATTTCCCATAAAAATTAGTTGGAGCAAATGGAAAGTCCTCGTTCACCAGAAATTTTGGTCGGTAACCAGAATCCGTAATTATGACATCGTTCAAACCATAGACAGTACCAAATACTTCTCTAGTGGATAATTGAAACCAAGCTATTTCACTATTAGTTAAAATGTTCGCGAGGTGTCTTGCACCGTTAACTGTTACGTGCTCTGTCACGGTATTGATTTGATAATTCAACGACCCGCGAGCATCAATTACGGCTAGATTTATAATTGCATCAATTTTATTTTTGTCTAAAAAATCTCGCGTGAGACTATATATATCTTCTTCTTTATCCCAGCCAATTACTTTGTGATTCTTGATTAGATAATGATGTAGCCCTAGACCAAGATATCCACGATGACCGATCAGCACAATATTCATTATTTCCCCGCTCCATCAACTGCGATAATACTTCCAGCCATAAATGACGCTTGATCTGAACAGAGAAGTGCGACAGCGGGAGCAATATCTTCTGGCTGACCCAGCCTTCCAGTCGGTAAATCTTGGTCTAAGTATTTTTTCAGGGCCGCAGGGTCTTCATTTCTAAGTTTTGCGAAATAACGCCCCTCTGTGTAGATTGCTCCAGGAGCAACTGCCGAGACGATCACATTATGTTTGGCCACCTGGCGACTCAGAGTCTTGATATAGCCATCTAATGCACATTTTGCGGAAACATACGGTGCGTTTCCGCTGTAAGTAGTGGTCGACAACGTAGAGAGGTGCACTATTCTTCCCCACTTATTTTTAATCATTGCGGGAACGAATTCACAATTCAACTCATGACCAATACCAACATTCAGTTGCCAAACTCGTTGCCAGTCTTCGGTTGACGCAAATATATTTGAAATTCCAAGTGACCCGCCAAGGTTGTGAACGATTATCTCTGGGTTCAAACCATTCTCATTAATCTCAGCAATCAAGGATGCTGGGCCGGTTGGCGACATTAAATCAATCACGAAACAATGATGCTCGACACCAGTAGCCGAAATTTCTTTGCGTAAAGTTTCAAGTTCTCCAGCAGAACGCGCCACAAGGAGCATCGTCGCGCCTTCGTTAGCGAGACCAACCGAAATTCCTCGACCAATACCTTTGCTCGCCCCAGTTACCAAGGCAACTCTATTTTTAATACCTAAATCCATGCCTGTAAGATATCTGATTAGTAGTAGCTTCGCGTTGTTTCTGAGATCTGATACTGCGCCATAATTGGATGATGCGAATTACATTGCCATCAGGTACCCAATGCGAAATTGATAAAACTGTGACTAATCCGACAATGGGATTAGTTATTGCACCAGATATTTTTGGACTACGAAAATTATTTGACGACCTTGTTTCGAGATTAGCCAAAGACTGGAATATGGCAGTTTGCGCTGTCGACCCATTTCCTGGTCACACTTTAGGTGCAGAGATTGAGCCTCGATTTGCTGCCGTGCCAACACTCAGTGATCAAACACATTTACGCGATCTACTTCAAGCCGCTGACGCACTTGGCACGCCGAGAGTTGGCTTAATGGGTTTTTGTATGGGTGGAATGTATTGCTTTAATTCTGCAGGCGCCGAGAGATTTCAAAAGATTGTTTCTTTCTATGGGATGATAAAACTTCCTGAAGGTTGGCGAAGCACAACACATGCTGAGCCCCTTGATTATTTGCACTCAGGTCATGCTGACCGAGTCTTGGCAATTATCGGCGGCAAAGACCCATATACGCCGGCTGCAGATGTTGCTGAATTAAAAGATGTCGGCGTACGCACCGAAATTTATCCAGATGCTGAGCACGGCTTTGCACACGATGCTTCGCGACCTGCGCATCGGGCACAAGACGCAATGAGTGCGTTTACTCACGCCCAAAATTGGCTGGTTAAATAGCGCTGGCTCGCGCTAGTCACGACTCGCTAGCGCTAGCTCGCACGAACGTCAAGTTTTGCGCGTGCCAAGATTCGGTATCGGCGATCGTGTTGTTCAAGCCACCCGAGCCTGATAAAACTTGCAATCGCTTTATTCACTCGTTCGCGAGATGCCCCGACCATTCCAGCAAGTTCTTCTTGAGTGATTGGCAAAACGAATTCATCTTTTCCACCTGATAACTCAAGTAGCCGTTTGGCGGTGCGACCAGTTACATCTAAAAATACGCTGTCGGAAAGAACTTCATCCATTATTCGTAACCGCGTGGCTAGCAACTTTGTAACTCCCCACAACATTTTAGGATTCGACTGCAATGCACTACGCACCACCACGTAAGGAATCTCTAAGAGTGACGACGCCTCAATCGCCCGAGCCATTGCACTTCGCTTGCCGTCATCAAGTAACGCGAGTTCACCAAATAAGTCTCCGCGCTCCATTAGCGCAAGCATGCTCTCACGGCTATCTAATGGGCGGTTACCGATCACAATCGCGATTCGTCCTGACAACACGATGTACATCGACTCTGGAGTATCGTCCTCCTTGAACAGCACATCCCCGCGTTGTAAATTTTTTACTTCGCCCTGTGCTGAAATTAAAGCAAGAACATCAGCGGATGTCTCTGCAAAAAACTCACTATCTGCAAGAAGTTGTTCGTGTGCCATTGACACTTGACGGTACTACCCTAAATGGGCGTGAACACCATGCCAACGCAAAGAGTTGGTGAGAAAATATGGACAATTGTCGTCGCCGCTGGTTCTGGCACCCGATTTGGTGGTGCGAAGCAATTTGAATTAATTAACGATCGTCGAGTAGTCGACTGGGCAGTTGAAACCGCTCGTGCTGCAAGCGATGGCGTAATTGTAGTTTTACCAGCGACACACGCCGAACGCGAACATGGGGTGGTTGGCGGTGCGTCACGAAGTGCCTCGGTGCGGTGTGGTTTGGCCGCTGTTCCTGCAGATGCAACAATTATTTGTGTCCACGACGCTGCACGGCCATTTGCCTCTGAGTTTTTGTTTGATGAAGTTGTTGACGCGATTTGTGCTGGCGCCGACGGCGCGGTCCCGGGGTTGCCGGTTGTTGACACAATCAAATTTATTTCAAATGAAAACGTTGTGATCTCGACGCCAAATCGTGCTCAACTTGTAGCAGTACAAACACCACAAGCATTTCGTGCGAAAATATTGCGTGAGGCACACTCGACGAATCCAGAAAGTACAGACGATGCCGCTTTGGTCGAGTCAAATGGTGGTCGCGTGGTCGTAGTTCATGGTGACCCACTTAATCGCAAGTTGACGACACCAGAAGATATCAACTGGGCTCGCGCAATAACCCGTGGCGAAGTGTAAGGATTCTGTCGTGGCGATGAAAGTTCGAGTTGGACAAGGTTTTGATATTCATAGATTTGTCGACCAATCAGATACTGATCGCAAACTCATCTTGGGTGGCGTGCACTTTGCTAACGAGCGCGGTTTAATCGGTCATAGCGACGCCGATGTGATTGCCCACGCTGTAAGCGAAGCAATTCTTGGCGCCTGTGGACTCGGAAATATTGGCGAGCACTTTCCAGATACTGACCCGAAATGGAAAAATGCCGACTCATTAATATTGCTTTCGAACGTGGCAAAGATGGCGGTCGAAAATCACTTTGAAATCGGCAATATTGATTGCAGCGTCGTTTGTGAACAACCAAAGATTTCACTTCATCGAGATGAGATGCAAATGAAACTAAGTTCTGCTGCTGGGGCACCAGTGACTATTAAGGGTCGGCGCGCCGAAGGACTCGGGTCACTTGGCCGTAGTGAAGGAATCGCTTGTTGGGCAGTTGCTGTTGTGACTCAGAATGTTTAATTTTTTGCCATGAGTCAAAATAGAAACAGTCGTCCAAATAAGCGGACTAATCGTCGTAATCCAAATAGTCCAAAGCGAATTGATTTATCTAAGCGTCCAAACCGAACTGGACGAACTGGCCACTCAACTCAAGGCAGTAATCGACCAGCGCATAAAGAACACGGCCTTGGCGGAGAACAAATTGAGGGTCGCCAAGCTGTGCGAGAGCTTCTTCTCGGCGCGCGACGCAGAGTTCATGAAATCTGGATCGCCAATGACATCGAAAGCAGTCCGGTGATTGACGATATTTTAGAAATCGCGCGCGATCAACGCATTCAGGTGATGAATGTTTCTCGTCGCGAGATCGAAAGAGAAGCGCGCAGCGAAGCGCCGCAAGGAGTCTTGGCAAAGACTGCATCGCTGGAAGAAACTTTGTTGGCTGATCTACTAAACGCTCCTCGCGACAAAGCGCTTTTATTGGTTGCAATAGACGGAGTTACCGACCCAGGAAACCTCGGCGCAATCTTGCGCTGTTGCGACGGGGCTGGCGTTGACGCCGTAATTCTGCCACGACATCGTGCAGTACATATCACGCCAACAGTTGCAAAAGCCGCAGCGGGAGCCATCGAATATTTAAATATGTGCGTCGTTGGCGGGCTACCAAGCGCACTTTCTGAAATGAAATCAGCCGGAGTTCTAATCGTCGGACTAGACGACTCTGCAGAGAAAAGTATTTTCGAACTCGGAGCGATCGCCACTGATTCAATCTGTGTGGTCCTCGGCGCTGAAGGACCAGGCCTGTCAAGACTTGTGCGCGAAAGGTGCGACTCACTGGCAAATATTCCAATGCTTGGATCACTGTCCTCGCTGAATGTTTCTGTTGCTGCAGCGTTGGCAACCTATGAAATCGTTCGAACTAGAAGCGCGACTAAGTGAAATCAGTTCGGCCAAAAACGCTGTCAATCCAATATCTGCCGTACACTGACCGCGAAGAAAAATCGCCGGGGTAGCTCAGTGGCAGAGCAACCGCCTTGTAAGCGGTAGGTCGTGGGTTCAATCCCCACCCTCGGCTCAAACTAAGTGCTTCAGAATTTTCCCCGTTAGATCCTGCGCGAATAGGGCATGATTCCCCAACCCAATTTAGGTATAAACCACTCGCTTGAAATAATGCGATAACTTAAATAGGTATGAGTCAAGAGCAATTTCGCCCAGATCGGCAACTTTCTGATCGTCGCTCCTCGGGAAGGCGATCTTCAGGCGGTCCTTCAAACGTAAATTCAACCTTGTCAATAATTATTGCAGTGCTTGCAGTTCTGCTCGGATTTTTCATATTACGAGATATCCGAACTGGAAGTAATTCAACTCAAACTTTGCCCGCTGCGACCCAAGACACGGTTGCTACGACCGAAACATCACTAGTTGAAGTTCCTGTCGCAACGACAATAGTGATGACAGCTTTTAAAGTACAGATCGCTAATGCTTCAGGTATCGCTGGCAGTGCTGGTCAGCTAACAACTGAATTACAAGGTCGTGGATTTATCGTCCAACCTGCAATGAACAAAAGTGAAATCACGCCCAAACAGACCGTGACCGTTGTTTATTATTTGCTCGGTAGCGAAGCAGCCGCAGCAGCAGTCGCAAAAGAACTTGGTGGAGTTGCAGTTGCCGCGATGCCTGCGCCGATTCCTACTGAAACTGGTGGACTCGGTGAAGCCAGCGTATTAATTGTGCTGGGTACCGATATTGCTGGCATTCCACTCTTGCCGAGTGCTGCAGCTGTTGCACCGGTTGTGCCGGTTGTGCCGGTTGTGCCAGTTGTGCCAGTTGCACCAACCACTACAACAGGCTAGAAAAAACTTTTTAAGTTATTTAGCATCACGCAAGAGTTGTAACGCAGCCTGTTCAATGCAATGCAACGGTTGTTGCATTGCACTTTCTCGGCCAAACAACTCAACAAGGCTTATTGCACTGATTCGGTCTCTCACACCAGGATGAACTTCACCGCAAATTGCTGCGATTCGAATTTTGTTTTCGTTCGCAAGTTCTGACATTGAGCCAACTACTTTGCCAGCAAAACTTTCGCTATCCATAAATCCCTCTCCGGTGATAATAAAATCAACACCAATTAAAAGTTCATCAAGCAAAACTTCTTCTGC
>CAMAWU010000007.1 GCA_945862025.1 Ferrithrix thermotolerans DSM 19514
CCCTTTCAAGGTGGCGGCACGGGTTCGAATCCCGTTGGGGGTGCAAAAGGTCAGTTTCAGCAATAGCAGAATCTGGTCCCGTGGTGAAGTTGGAGTTCACGCCGCCCTGTCAAGGCGGAGGTCGCGGGTTCAAGTCCCGTCGGGACCGCCACGGCGGGTGTTTACACTCGTCGCGGTCGGGTAGCTCAGTAGGCAGAGCATGCGCCTGAAAAGCGCAGGGTCACCGGATCGACGCCGGTCCCGACCACAATTAGAAAACTAGATAATTAATTAATCGTGCGTAAGCCAAATTGGCGTGTGACGATTATTCTTCGACGACGAGTGTGAGAATCCATTCGCCGGTGACGTGGCTCTCAAGATCAAAGGTGCCAAGTTTGTCGGCAGTAAATTCGACGATCGCTTCTTGGCCGGCGGGGGTAACTCCGCTTTCGAGATCGTAGCCGTGCAGGTGAAACTCGTCGTCAGCGTCTGGGTTAAGAATTTTGAGTCGCACCGTTGAGCCAAGCGTTGCTTGATACGCCACTGCCGAACCCGAAGTTTGACCGATGATTACTGAAATCTCGACAACTTCGTCGGTCGCTGATGTTGCTTCTGATGTTGCTTCTGATTTAGTTTCGTCGCCAGAATCAGACGTTGAACTTGAACAACCGACTGTGCCAAGCAACAGGCAAATTGCGAATAACGACTTAGTGAAAACTGAACGAGTGGTCATGATCCAAAAGCGTAGCCAAGATCGGGAGCGCTGAGCATTGGTTGATATGTAATTTTTGCTTCGGTTGCCATTGCCGCACAAGTACCGCCCCGATCAACAATCACTGTTATAAACACCGGTGTTGCACCGAAAGCTCTAACAACTTCAACCGCTTCGAATAGCGAAGTGCCACGCGTAACGGTGTCTTCAACAATCGCCACACGATCGCCAGGCTGCAGTGCACCTGCAATGCGGCCGGTCACGCCGTGATCTTTGCTCTCTTTACGCACGCTGAAACTGCGCAACATTCTGCCCCGTGTTGCTGCAACTGCGGCGATGCCAAATGCAACTGGATCAGCGCCCATCGTTAGCCCACCAATCGCATCAATGTCTGGTGGCAACATTGCTAATGCAACATCACTGACGAGCAAGATTCCATCACTGCGACACGCTGTTTGTTTCGAATCAAGAAACCAGTCGCTCGTTTTTCCAGATTTAAGAGTGAACGAGCCTGTCTTCAATGAATGGAGAAGAATATGTTGGCGCAATGCTTCTCTCGCTAAATCAAGCGGTGGAAGTTTGGACATCTCTAGATTTAAATCAATTACAACTGTTTCGAAGCAAGGGCTTCGAAGACGCGATTTGTATGTTTGACAGATTTCTTAAGATCAAATATCTCGTCTAGTTGCTTTGGTGTTAAACCAATGCGCTTATCAGCAGCTAGCAGTTCACGAAACTGAGTTGATTCACCCACTGCACGCCCTGCCAGTTCTTGGACAAGTCGATATGCGTCGTCGCGCGACATGCCCAAAGACACGAGAGCAAGCAATACAGATTGCGAAAATACAACACCATGTTTTGAATGCAGATTTTTTAACATTTGCGTACTATCAACTTCAAGATTCGTTATTAACTTTGTGGCTCGTCGCAACATGTAATAAGCCAGCATTGACGAATCTGGTAGAACAATTCGCTCTGCCGAAGAATGAGAAATATCACGCTCATGCCAAAGCGCAACATCTTGCAAACCGACTTGAAGATTCGCCCGCAAAACCCGAGACAAACCCGTCAAAGTTTCAGACGAGATCGGATTTCGTTTGTGCGGCATTGCCGAACTGCCTTTTTGACCCGAGGCGAATCCTTCACGCACCTCGTTCACTTCTGTGCGTTGCAAGTGTCGCAATTCAACAGCAATTGTCTCAATTGTTGTGCCAATGCTTGCGCACGCCCACAAATATTCAGCGTGACGATCACGGGCGATGACTTGAGTTGCCGGCACTGCTTGCAACCCGAGTGCTGTTGCAACACTCAGTTCTACTTGTGGATCAATATTTGAATACGTGCCAACCGCACCTGAAAGTTTGCACACTGCGATTCTTTTTGTTGCTGCATCTAACCGATCACGATCTCGACGCAACTGCAATGCCCACAGTGCAACTTTGGCGCCAAACGTTGTTGGCTCAGCATGCACGCCATGAGTTCTACCGATCATTACTGTGTCGCGATGTTTCTCCGCAAGCACAATGACTGCTTCACAAAAATCAACAAGTGCGCGATCTATCAAGGTCGCGGCGTCACGCAACATCCAACACCATGCCGTGTCAACGACATCTGAACTTGTTAACCCATGATGAATCCACGCACCAGCCGGCATTCCAATTCGCTGTTGAACAACATCTACAAACGCAGCGACATCATGATCGGTGACTCGTTCACGCTCACTAACGGCTGTCACAAATTCGCTATCAACTTTTGGGGCACGGTCACGACAAATCTGCGCATGATCACGTGGCACAACACCGAGTTCACAATGTGCCGAGGTGGCTAGTAACTCAATTTCTAAGTAGCGACGAAACTTTGACACATCCGAAAAAATTTCTGCCATTTCAGGCAGGCTGTATCGCTCGATCATTTGCGCACGACGCATTCGTTGCGCTCGGGGCCGACGCCTATAATTGACACCGGCACACCACAATGTTGTTCAACAAGTTCAATTAACGATCTTGCTTGCTTTGGTAGATCTGTATAACTACGAATCATACGCACCGAGGATTTCCAGCCCGGAAGATCTACATACTTGGCAGTAATTTCGCCGAGCAATTGCGCATCATCTGGGTATCCCGAAAGTGACTTACCGTTCAACTCATAACCCACACAGACTCGAACTGTTTCAAATGTATCCAAGACATCAAGTTTCGTGAGCGCGATTTCGGTCAGCGAGTTGAGACGAACTGCATGGCGCAACATCACAAGATCTAGCCAGCCTGGTCGACGACGACGACCTGTAACGGTTCCAAACTCGTGGCCGATATCGACAACCTTGTCGCCCAACTCACCAATCAATTCTGATGGAAACGGACCACTGCCGACTCGTGTTGTGTAAGCCTTTGCGATACCAACGATCCGTGTTATGTCTCGAGGTCCAAGACCCGAACCAGCACACGCACCACCAGCAATTGGATTTGAAGAGGTCACGAAAGGATAAGTTCCGTGATCAATGTCTAAAAATGTCGCTTGAGCACCTTCAAGGAGCAGATTTTCTTTTCGTTCAAGAGATTCGTGCAAAAAATTAACCGTGTCAGAAACATATGTCAACAAGCGCTCACCAAATTTGGTGAAACTCGCAACAATCGCATCAATCTCTAACCTCTCGCCGCCAAGTGCTGCCAGAATTTTTTGCTCTGCTACTGCTCGCTCCCGCACGAGAGTTTCAAACCTTTTCGGATCGCGCACATCTCCAACGCGAATTCCGACGCGACGAGCTTTGTCTGCGTAGGCAGGGCCGATTCCTTTTAGAGTTGTGCCAATTTTGTTTTCGCCTAGACCTGACTCGCTCAATGCATCATGCGATTGATGCCATGGAAAAATCAAATGAGCGAGACTCGAAACTTTCAGACGCTCGCATGAAACTCCGCGTGACTCAAGTGTTTCAATTTCTTTGAACAGTGTCGGCAAATCGACAACGACGCCGTTACCGATCACCGGTGTTACATGCTCATAAAACACACCACTTGGAACAAGTTGTAACGCATATTTTTGATCGCCAACAACAACGGTGTGACCAGCATTGTGTCCTCCTTGATAGCGAGCAACGATTTGATGCGACTCTGCTAGTAAATCGATGATTTTTGCCTTGCCTTCGTCGCCCCATTGGGTTCCAACGACGACAGTTACAGGCATCAAACGCTCCTAGTTAATTAGAACTTAATTAGAACTTATAGGGGACGTGTTTAAAGTCTAGTCCTCGTCAATCATTACTCCTGATTAAAAATACTTGGTCGATTTCCAAATACTGTGACTGATTGCCGCAATGGGATTAACCCATAACGAGTTGAACTATCAGCTGTTGCGCGCGCAAGTTGATCTTGAATTAACTGAAGTTGTTTTTTCAGTGCAGCCACCTCAATTTCAAGAGCCATTACTTGGCGAATTCCTTCAAGATTCATACCGATCTCAGCAAGTTCGGCGATGCGCAACAACTGAGCGATGTCGGCGTTGCTGTAACGGCGTTGCTTGCCTCCTGTGGTACGAGCGGGTTGAACTAAACCACGACGCTCATAAATTCTCAAAGTTTGCGGGTGCATTCCAGCTAACTCTGCAGCGACTGAAATTACATAGACGGCCTGAGTTTCAAAATCCATAATCCCTCTCTTTTGTAAACTAATTATTTAATGTGACTTCGCACAGACTCTGTACTTAAGCGAGCAAGTTCTTCAATTACTTTTTGTTCTTGTTTATTTACTTCTTTGGGCACCACTACATCAACTGTGACAATCAAGTCGCCAGAATCTTGTGCCGATTGAATACCTTTACCTTTTACGCGATGGCGTGAGCCTGGTTGTGTCGATGGCTTCAATCGCAAAACAACAGATTCTCCATCAAGCGTCGGAACTTCAATCGTCGCACCCAACACCGCTTCAGAAAAAGTAACTGGCAGTCGCAAAGTCAGATTTTTGCCTTCGCGCCCAAACAAATGATGCGCAAGAACATTGCAAGTCACAAACAAGTCACCAAGTTGCCCATTACCACGACCTGGCGTGCCGCGACCCTTGAGACGAATTTTTTGGCCGTTGTCAACGCCAGCAGGAATTCGCACATTAACTTCTCGGGCACGAACTTCGGTTCCAAGACCTTTGCAATTTTTGCAAGGGCTGTCAATGGTTGATCCTCTACCGTTGCAACGCGAACAGGGTGAAGAAAATGCAAATGGCCCTTGATCTTCTTCAATCACTCCACGACCAGCGCAAAGTGCGCATCTCTTGGCTGATGTCCCTGGCTTTGATCCAGATCCAAGACATGTTTGACATTGCACCTCAGATGTCAAGTGCAACGAAGTAGTGATGCCTTGAACAGCATCAACAAAATCTAGAGTGATTGAAGCCTCAACATCATTTCCGCGTTGCGGACCAGGAGTTCCGCGCGAACGAGACCCACGACCACCAAACATTTGACCGATTAGGTCGTTGATATCTGAACCGCCAGCATTGAAATGTTGTGATCCTGCTCCGCCCTGACCGGAAAACGCTGAAGGTCCCGCACGACGAACTTCGTCGTATTCGCGACGACGAGATTCGTCACCTAAAACGTCATATGCCGCGGAAATATCCTTGAACTTTTCTTCAGCAGACGCATTATTTGGATTCGTATCTGGATGATATTTTCGCGCCAGTTTTCGATATGACTTTGTTATCTCTTTGGCTGCAGTGTCTTTATTGACACCGAGCACGGCGTAATAATCTTTTTCGAACCACTCACGTTGTGCCGTCATCGCGGGTTGCCTTAATTAACCCTTCACTTTGACCATCGCCGCTCGCAACACACGACCTTTCCAGCGATAACCAGTTCGTAGAACTTCAATAACCGTTGTTTCGCCGCCTTCGTTCTCTGCTGGTTCGTGAACTACCGCCTCGGCAAGACTCGGATCAAACACTGTGTCTAGAAGTTCAAGAACTTCAAGACCTTGTTTGTTGAGAGCAATCATTAATGCGCTCAAAATTGGCTCAACACCACCAATTTCGTGAGCAACTGCAGCCTCACAAGCATCAATAACTGCCAATAAACCTTCAACGAGACGACCAGAATTGCGATCTACTTCGTCAATTAACTGTGTTGCCGAACGCTTTCGATAATTTTCGAAATCAGCCTGGACTCGCAACGCGATGTCTTTAAATTCGTCGCGCTCTTTTGTTAATTGTTCAATCAGCGACTCAATACTCAACTCTTCGTCGGGTACTTTAGCCTCGTCTTGACTCGTGGTCTCTTCTGTTTCCTCGTCCATTTCTGTGAAAGGCTCTCGAATTATTTCTCGTCGACGATTTCGGCATCAACGATGTCGGAATCATTTTCGCCTGGCGCTTGACCAGAAGCCGACGTTCCTGCAGCATTTGAGTCGCGAGCCGCTGCTTCATAAAGTTTCTGACTAAAAGCTTGGCTGGCAGTCATGAGTTTTTCTGTCGCATTCTTGATTGTCTCGTTATCGCTGCCGTTTAACGCCGCCCTAAGATCTGCAAGCGGTCCTTCAACTGCTGTTCTCTCGTCTTCGGAAAGTTTTTCACCTTGCTCACGCAAAACTTTTTCGGTTTGATAAACGAGCGAGTCAGCATTGTTGCGAATTTCGGCTTCGTCGCGTCGTTTCTTGTCTTCTTCGACATGCGCTTCGGCATCTTTGACCATCTTGTTGATGTCGTCTTTTGAAAGCGAAGACTGACCAGTGATTGTCATTGATTGCTCTTTGCTTGTGGCGCGGTCCTTTGCCGACACATGGACAATGCCGTTGGCATCAATGTCGAAGGTGACTTCGATTTGTGGAACCCCACGCGGTGCTGGTGGAAGATCAACAAGTTGAAATTTGCCGAGGGTCTTGTTGTAACTTGCCATCTCACGCTCACCTTGCAACACATGTATCTCTACAGATGGTTGCATGTCGTCTGCAGTAGTGAATACTTCGGTTCGACGAGTCGGAATTGTCGTGTTGCGCTCGATGAGCTTGGTCATCACGCCACCCTTTGTTTCAATACCAAGAGACAACGGGGTTACGTCAAGTAACAGCACATCTTTTACATCGCCGCGCAAAACGCCGGCTTGAATCGCTGCGCCGGCAGCAACAACTTCGTCTGGGTTCACCGAACGATTAGGTTCTTTGCCAGTTAGAGATTGAATTAAATCAAGTACTGCTGGCATTCGAGTTGAACCGCCAACCAAAATTACATGCTTGATTGCACTTTTTGTTATGCCAGCATCTGTGATCGCTTGCTCAAATGGTTTGCGACAACGCTCTAACAAATCGTTTGTCATCTCTTGAAACTTTGAACGACTCAATGAAACATCCAAATGCAATGGCCCACTCGGTGTTGCAGTGATGAAAGGCAAGTTGATCTGTGTTTGTTGCACTTGCGAAAGTTCAATCTTTGCTTTTTCAGCGACTTCTTTTAGTCGTTGAGTTGCCATGCGATCGGTACCGAGGTCTACACCATGGGCGGACTTAAATTCTTTTACGAGCCAATCAATTACGCGCTGGTCCCAGTCGTCGCCACCCAAGTGAGTGTCACCATGAGTGCTCTTGACCTCAAATACACCGTCGCCGATTTCAAGAACACTGACGTCAAATGTTCCACCGCCTAAGTCGAAAACAAGAATCGTTTCGTCTTCACTGCCCTTTTCAAGACCGTATGCCAAGGCTGCTGCAGTTGGCTCGTTAATAATTCGCAGAACTTCAAGGCCGGCAATCTGTCCGGCTTCTTTTGTTGCAGTTCGCTGTGCGTCATCAAAATATGCAGGCACAGTAATAACTGCTTGAGTAACAGATGTTCCGAGGTAGGCCTCGGCATCACGCTTCAACTTCATCAAAATACGGGCACTGATTTCTTGCGGCGTATATTTTTTGCCGTCGATGTCACTAGATGTCCAAGATGAGCCAATATGTCGCTTCACGCTGCGAAATGTTCGCTCTGGGTTGGTGATCGCCTGGCGTTTGGCGACTTCGCCGACCAAAACTTCGCCGCTCTTCGAAAAAGCCACAACCGATGGAGTGGTGCGTGAGCCTTCTGAGTTTGGGACTACTACTGGTTCGCCTGCTTCAAGGACTGATACGACTGAGTTTGTTGTTCCGAGGTCAATTCCGACTGCTTTTGACATAATTTTGACTCCATTCAAATAGTGGATTTTTAAGTGCTTGCCAAAGGGGGTTTCGGCAAGCAACCAACACGATAAGCGAAGATTTGAATCTTAACAACTAAACAGACAGATAACTTGAGTCACATAGACTCAAGTTTGCTAGAAACCTCACTCCATAAGGGTAACGACGGCACAGCACCTGCAACCAAGGTCGTTAGCGCCCCCGAAACGACTGCCGCTTTCAGTGCCTTTTCCATAGATTCGCCAATTGCCAGTCGTGCCGCGATCATCGCACAAAATGCATCTCCCGCACCTGTTGAATCAACCGGAATAACAACATATGGCTGAATCTTGGTCTGGGCATCTTGAGTTATCAGTGTCGCCCCCTGCGCGCCCTGCGTGACGATAATCGTCTTGATTCCGTGATTGAGAAGTGTCTCTGCGCCACCTAGAAGTTTCAATTCGTGCTCATTTGGAATTATCACATCAACCAGGGCCAACAATTCACTGCTCAATGTCGCAGCGGGAGCAGGGTTTAAAATTCGAATTGTGTCTTTGCCGGCCAGTTCAAATGCGCGCTGCACAACTTCAACTGGAACTTCTAGTTGACACAACAAAACTCTCGCTGAAGAAATAACTTTTGTATTTCGCGCAATGTCGCCAACTGTGATTGCGTGATTGGCACCCGGCACAACAATGATTGAGTTCTCGCCGTCATCACTGACACCAATCAGTGCCCGACCTGTTGGCACTCCAACTGTTTGCAGAGCAGTTGTATCGACTTTGTTGGATGTAAATGCTGCGCGTAAAGTTTCACCCGCGTGATCTGTTCCAATTGCTCCAATAAACGCAGTCCTCGCACCAGCACGAGACGCAGCAATTGCTTGGTTGGCTCCTTTGCCACCGCACGATTCGAAATACTGTGAGCCGGTTACTGTCTCGCCAGGTTTTGGAAGTCGTGGGGTACGAGCAACCAAATCTAAATTTGCAGAACCAACGACCACCACATCAAATACACCGTCTAATGACATACATCCATTGTTACCGATAAATAGGACCTACGATTTATCTTGTGAGGCGAAAATGACTGGCATATTGGTGCTGTTGCGACACGGTCAAAGCACCTGGAACGAGCAGAATTTATTCACTGGTTGGCACGACGTACCTTTGACAAGAAAGGGCGAACAGGAAGCAAGAACAGCCGGACAAACAATGCTTAAAGCAGGAATTCAATTTGATCTTGTGTTTACATCGATGCAAATTCGCGCTATTGAAACCAATCGAATCACTCTTGATGTATTGAACCAAAGTCAAGTTGAAACTCGTCAAGATTGGCACCTCAACGAGCGGCACTATGGCGCGTTGCAAGGACTTGATAAAAAAGCGACAACAGCAAAATATGGCGAACAACAAACAAATATTTGGCGACGCAGTTACGACACTGCGCCACCGCCAGTTGATATTTCAAATCCAGAACATCCCGCACAGGATTTGAAATATAAAAATATTCCAGTTGAACAACTTCCTGCATCAGAATGTTTGAAGGATGTTGTTCAGCGAGTTGTGCCATTCTTCGAAGCAAACATTGCACCAGAATTGATCAACGATAAAAATATTTTAATAACTGCCCACGGCAATTCACTTCGAGCGCTAGTGATGTATCTAGAAAAACTCAGTCCACCGCAGATTTCTGAATTCAATATTCCAACTGGGGTGCCTCGTAAATACGAGTTTTCTGCTATCTCAAAAAGCGCCCTAGAGATAGTCAAAGTTGAATTTCTTGGTGATCCGATCGAAATTGCAAATGCCACGCAGGCTGTAGCAAATCAGGCAAAAACTGAGAATTAGTGTTTGTTGGCACCCGTGTGCCACTGGTTCCATCAGCGACCTATTATCTAAGGCATGGCAAATCTCAAAAACTCATTAAAGCATCTGCGGTACTCTCCACTGTTTTCTTCATGCTCTTCTAAAGATTTAGAAAGAATTGCGAAGGCTGGCGATCAAGTAACTTTCGCCAAAGGCGAAACTTTGACCAAACAGGGTGAGCCGGGCAAAGAAGCGTTCATTATTTTGAGCGGCAAAGCCATTGTTAAGCGCAGTGGCAAGAAGGTTGCGACTCTTGGCACGGGTTCGGTAGTTGGCGAACTGTCGCTACTTGATAACGGTCCACGGACTGCAACAGTCGTTTGTGATACCGAATGCCAAGTTCTTGTCATCAGTCGTGGCAACTTTCTTCGCGTGATCGACAAGGTTCCTGCACTAGCCCACAAACTTTTTGGGGCTTTGGCCATGCGTATTCGCGATTTGGATCGCGCTTATTTCGGCTGAGAAAACTAGTCTGAGATTCATCAATCTCACAAACGAAATGTATCTAATCTCATGACAACTGAATCACCTGTAGTGAAGCGCTTCAAGCCATACCAACTATCAATTGCGTTTGGTGTTGGTATCGGCGTTTTTACGATGATCTCCGGAATTATTCCACAGTTAACTGGCTGGGAAAACACATCTTTGATACACCGCGAAGTATTCGGTGGAATTCCAACTGCTTTGCGTGTTGCGTTCTACACGATCATTCCGATGATGTTGATTTGGGGTTCGCTGCGATTTGCGGATCGAATTCGCAACTGGGAGCGAGGTGCACCAGATAAGCGCAAGACAACTGCAAAAAATGCCAAGCGTCGACTTGCTGATTATCGCTCTGGTGTTTACATGCGAACTTTATTGCGTGATAGCGCTGCTGGCTTAATGCACTCAATGATTTATTTTGGATTTCTTGTTCTGCTCGGCGTAACAACAGTTCTCGAAGTTGACCATCAGATGCCAGAGCAACTTAAGTTTTTGCATGGCGATGTGTATCGCGGATACGCGTTAGTCGGTGATGTTGCTGGTGTTGTTTTCACCGGCGGTGTCGTATGGGCAATTATTCGAAGATATGTTCAGCGTCCATATCGAATTCGCATTAAAACAAAACCTGAGCACGCACTAATTCTTGGTGTGTTGCTGGCCATCGGCGTCACCGGTTTTGGCGCAGAGATGTTTCGCATCGCCCAGGGCCAGGCTGCCGGGGTGAATCTTGATCACGAGAAGTGGAGCGTTGTTGGTTATCCGTTGGCTCAACTTGTTAATGGCAACAGTGCAGGAATGTTGCAAACATGGCACCAGGGATGGTGGGTGGCTCACGTCTTGACATTTGTGGTGTTCTTGGCGATTCTGCCGATCACGATGTTGCGTCACATGTTTACATCACCATTAAATATGTATCTTAAAGATCGTGAACGCCCGAAGGGCGCGATGAAGGCAATGCCTAATCTCACAGAAACATCTCTTGAGTCATTTGGCGTTCATGTAGTTGAAGAATTCACTTGGAAGCAGTTGCTTGATCTTGATGCCTGCACAATGTGTGGTCGTTGCACCAGTGTCTGCCCTGCTCATGCAACAGGTAAACCTCTTGATCCGCGTGAAATTATTCTTAAGAGTGGCGAAGTAATGGCGGCAACTGCAGCCCATGCGCCTGGTGGCAAGGTTTCTGCGCCACTAAGTGCTGACGCTGAAATAAAAATCGGCGCCAACTTATTGTTTGAGCGAATAACTGCCGAAGAGATCTGGTCATGTACAAGTTGCAAGGCCTGCGATGAAATTTGCCCGGTGAATATCGAAATCCTTGACAAGATTCTTGACATGCGTCGATATTTATCTTTAATGGAGAGCAACTTTCCTGCGCAATTAGGCAACGCCTATCGAGCAATGGAGAACCAAGGCAACCCTTGGGGAATGAGTCAAACAGACCGTGGTGAATGGGCAAAAGATTTAGATGTTGAAATTCTTGACCCAGGCGCGCCGTTTACGAGCGAATATCTCTACTGGGTTGGTTGTGCCGGCAGTTTCGATGACAAGAACAAGAAAGTCACGCAGTCGATGGCCAAGTTGCTCAAACGCGCTGGGATAGATGTAGCAATTCTTGGCCCAAGCGAAATGTGCACAGGCGATAGTGCGCGACGCAGTGGCAACGAATATTTGTTTCAAATGTTGGCGATGCCAAATGTTGAAATGCTTAATGGTATGGGAGTGAAGAAAATTATTACCCAGTGTCCGCATTGTTTCAACACACTTAAAAACGAATACCCGCAGCTTGGTGGCAACTATGAGGTCATCCACCACTCGCAATTGCTTGAAGACTTAATTGAGTCAGGAAAGTTAGATGTAACTAATGCAACTCTCGAAGAGCGCATCACTTATCATGACTCTTGTTATCTCGGTCGCCACAACGATGTGTATATCGCCCCACGAAAAGTTGTCGGCTCAATCAAGGGAATTGAAATAGTTGAGATGCCACGCAACGGCACCAACGGCATGTGTTGTGGGGCCGGCGGAGCAAGAATGTGGATGGAAGAAGACATCGGCACAAAAGTTAACGATGAGCGCGCCCGAGAAGCAATCGCCACTGGAGCAACCCGTGTCGCCACTGCGTGTCCGTTCTGCTACATCATGCTTGATGACGGCGTGAAGGGTGCTGGCAAAGACGAATCACAAATCAAGGTCGGTGACATTGCAATTCATTTATTAGATGCAATTGAAAATGGTGAGCGACAAGTTGCAAACCAATTTGCTCCGTTATCTGCGGCAAACATTGCGAGCAGTTCGCAAAGTTTCAGTTAATTATTTAAAATTCTCAAAGTATCGACTGGGTGTCGGACCGCGTTGCCCTTGATATTTTGAGCCACTTGCACCTGAGCCGTATGGCTTATCTGCTGGTGTGGTCATCGTCATGAAACTGACTTGGCCGATTTTCATTGATGGGTAAATCGTGATCGGCAAATTTGCGACGTTTGATAATTCAAGAGTGATGTGACCGTCGAAACCGGCGTCAATAAAACCTGCAGTTGAATGAATTAAAAGTCCGAGACGGCCAAGCGAACTTTTTCCTTCAACACGGCCAACTAAATCATTGGCAAGCCCAATTCTTTCAAGAGTTGAACCGAGAACAAATTCTCCCGGGTGCAACATAAACACACCATCAAGTGGAATCTCAACTAACTCGGTCAGTTCAGACAAATCGCGTTTAACATCGATTGTGCTGGCCGTGTGATTGCGAAACACCCGAAAAAGATTTGAGACTTTGACATCAATTGATGATGGCTGAATACACGAATCATCTAGCGGGTCGATCACGATCCGTTTATTGGCTAGAGCCTCTCGAATTGTTCGGTCAGACAGAATCACAACTAGAAAACCTTAGTAAATCTGAGGCTGATCTGAAATTTTGCCAAGAAACAAGGCTTGCTACGCTCAATTACCTAATTGCGGGTGTAGTTCAGTGGTAGAACATCAGCTTCCCAAGCTGAATACGCGGGTCCGATTCCCGTCACCCGCTCAAAACTTGGGCAAGACTTGCCGAAGTGAAACCTGACGAGGATCTGCAAACAACGAGCGGTCTTGTCGTACCGAGTGCAGCGATGCAATGGAACTTCGCCCGGTCAAGTGGCGCAGGCGGGCAACACATCAATAAAACTTCTTCAAAAGCCACGCTGATAGTCGAAACTTCTGCAATTACTGGCCCAGAGATTTTGATTAGAAGAATCCAAAGTTTGCTAGCCACAAAAATTCGGATAACAAATCAGACCAGTCGAAGTCAATGGCGCAACCGACAACTTTGTTTAAACCAACTGGCTGACATTATTGACAATGCTGCAAAGCCACCACCACCAGATCGCAGAAAGTCAAAGCCAACTCGGGCATCTATTAAACGTCGCCTCGAAGGCAAACGGCATGCCAGCAAGAAAAAAGAGTCGAGGCGAATTGACGACTGGTGAATTCTTTGATTTCAGAACAAACTAATTAGTGCCCACAATGCAGCAATGGCGCCAATTGTTGCCATCACCAAACTGCGGGCAACTGGTGCTTTAGCCAAATCGTTTTCATCGCGACGCTTTTTTGGGGGACGAATTAATGCTGCGAAATTGCCCGCGAACATCGCACCACCAAGCGCAATCACTAACCAAGCAAGGAGATCTTCGCCAAGAAACATCTTTAGAGACCGCTAACTCACTTATTAATTAGAACTTGAATCTGAAGCAAAGTTTTCGAAACGCGTGTACGCAGCAAGCCACGCTAAGCGAACCTTGCCGAGTGGGCCAGCACGGTGCTTTGAAATACTCAGTTCTGCTGCACCAAGTTCATCTTTATTGTCAGGGTTGTAAACCTCTTCGCGATACAAAAACATAACCACGTCGGCATCTTGCTCAAGTGCGCCAGATTCACGCAAGTCTGAAAGTGTTGGGCGTTTGTCTGTGCGGGCCTCTAACCCGCGACTCAACTGACTTAACGCCAAAATTGGAATCTTAAATTCGCGCGCCAATAACTTTAATTTTCGACTTATCTCACTGACTTCAAGTTGACGATTCTCTGGTCGACCATCGCCTCCCATAAGTTGCAAATAATCAATCACGATTAAAGAAAGGTCTCCCTGGCGACTCAGTGTTCGTCGAGCCTTCGCCCGGATCGCACCGACCGATGTTCCTGGGCTGTCGTCAATAATTAATGGGACATCTAACCGACCAACGGCATGGCCGATTTTTGTCCAGTCATTCGGAGTTGGGCGACCACTGCGTAACACGGTTGAGTCAACACCGGCCTCGCTCGCCAGAATTCTCTGAACAAGTTCGGCGCTACCCATTTCAAGTGAGAAGAATAAAACCGGCTTACCCGAGGATCGCGCAACGTGCACAGCAATTCCAAGCGCTAGTGCTGACTTTCCCATTGCAGGTCGAGCGCCAAGAATATTTAGCGTGCCCGGTTGCAGACCGAGCAAAATTTTATCTAGGCCAGCTAAACCAGTTGCCGTGCCGGTTATTGCTTCTTTATTATTTGCGCGATCTTCTAATTTTTCCATTGCGGTTTCAACCAGATTTTTAAGTGGTTGGGAGGCATCACCGATATTGCTCTCAGAAATATCAAAGACTTTCGATTCGGAATCATCAATTGCTTTGGCCACATCTTCTGGACCGCTATACGCGATGTCGGCAATCTCAGAAGCAACCGCAAGTAACCGTCTCAATGACGCGGTCTCACGAACTATTTTTGCATAACGATCAGCACTTGTGATTGCCGGCGTTGCATTTTGTAAAGTTAGCAACGCGTCGATTCCGCCGATGCCATCTAATAAATTATTTCGACGCAATGCCTCACCAACTGTGATTGGGTCAACTGGTTCACCAGCAGTGTTGAGCGCACGAATTGCATCATAAATATGTTGATGCGCTGGTTTGTAAAACTCTTCTGATTTGACGCCGCGTTCGAAAGCAACACCAACTGCTTCTTGGGATAACAACATCGCGCCAAGCAACGACGCTTCAGCCTCAATGCTGTGCGGTGGAATGCGATTCGATTGTCGCTGTGAAGACCCACCGCGCTCACCACGCGGAAATTCAGCAATTGACATGACTACACAATGCCTGTGTTTGCCTGTTGATTGCTAGCGGTATAACCCTGTGATTTTCTTGTTGATAACAAGTGGAAATCAAGATATTGCCTACCTTTAATGGTAAATAGCGGACGCGGAATTACACAACCTATGTGGATTTCTTGTGGATAAAGCTTAAATAGTTCGCACAGTGCGACTAGCTAAATAATTCTATTTAGCGACAATATTTACGGCAATATTGGTGGAAACTTCTGTAAATAATTCGACTGCGACAATATGATCGCCAAGTGCACGCAATGGTGCTTCTAATTGAATTTGCTTGCGGTCAATTGTTATACCAGTCTGATCAAAGACAGCTTTCACGATTTCGGCAGAGGTGATTGATCCGAATAAACGACCTTCATTGCCCGCCTTGGCTGAAATTGTGATGACTTTTGTTGACAACGAAGTAGCAAGATTGCGAGCAGACTCGCGATCTGTGGCTGCTTTAAGTTCTTGCGCTTTACGCATCGCCTCGGCCTGGACAACAGTGCCATCATTAGCAACAACGGCAAGATCGTTTGGCAAAAGAAAATTGCGTGCGTGCCCAGCTGAAACGCTGACAATGTCACCACGACGGCCTAAGCCTTTGACATCTGATCGAAGAAGGATTTTCATGATGCTGCTCCGTCTGTGTTTGTCTCAGTTGAAATTTCGGCAGTGATGTTTGGAGCAACTTCGATTGTTTCGGAGGAACTTGCCGAACTTTGAGTTGATGCTCCACTTGAAGACGAGTCATCTCGACGCGGACGACGAGGCCCACGATCACGGTCTCGGTCATCAGAACCGTATTCGCCACGTTCGCGCGGTGCTCGAGCTGCAGAAACTTGCTTGACATATGGCAACAACGCCATCTCACGAGCATTCTTTACTGCGGTTGCGATGTCGCGTTGAAGTTGAACATTGTTGCCGTTCATCCGACGCGCACGCAACTTAGAGCGATCTGACATGTAACGCTGCAATAAATTGACGTCTTTATAGTCGACGAAGCCGACCTTCTCTTTGACCACAACATTTGAGCGCTTTTTTGGTTTGCGCAATAATGCTTTTTGTGCTCTTAATTTATTGGATTTACTTGTCATTGGGAATGTCCTTAATCGTCTGGTTGATTTGCTAGTTGAGTTTTAGAACGGTTCTTCGCCGTCAAAAGGCGTTGCTTCGGTACCTGGATTGGTGCCGCTATTGGTAGGGCGATTGTTGGATGCTCCGCCACCTTGACCATCTTGCTTTGGTGTACGCACAACCGTTGCGGTTGCCCAACGCAAACTTGGCCCGAGTTCGTCGGCGATGACATCTATTGCTGTGCGCTTTTCGCCTTCGCGAGATGTGTATTCGCGTTGCTCAAGTCGACCAGTTACGACAACCCTCGTGCCTTTAGTAAAGGTGGCTGCTGCGTTCTCGCCGAGTTGGCCCCATGCAGTGACATTGAAGTAGGAAGTTTGTTCTTGCCATTCACCGTTGACCTGGTAGCGACGACCAACTGCAATACCGAACGACGCCACAGCACGACCAGTTGCAGTAAATCGAATTTCTGGGTCACGAGTTAAGTTTCCGACGAGAGTGATGCTGTTGTCAGCCATTTTTTAATCCTTTAATTTCTGTTGTGAATATTTCTATGCTGAGACGGTCATACCGCGACGTGCGGCTTCGTCATCAGGAAGGCGAAAAAGTTTGTGCCTTAGAACATCATCAGCAATTCGCATGGCGCGCTCGGCTTCGTCGAGTGCCCCACCTGGTGCTGTGATATTGAAAATTGCGTAGTAGCCATCGCCTTGTTTTTTGATTGGATAAGCCAAGCGACGCTTGCCCCACCAATCAGGTGTGCCGTGAACCGTGCCACCGGCAGTAGTTGCTGACTTAGTTACCACACTTATCCAGTTGTGGGCAGCGGACTCTTCAAGATTGCCGCTGACAATGACCATTAATTCGTATGCGCGCATAAAAACTCCCTTCGGACCCAACTATTAATTGGGGCCCCCGAAGGGGCAGGTATGTGAAGTTGAAAGTGTAACGGCACAACAACACAGTGCCACAGGCCTGTTACAGGGTTATTGGGCGATTACAGAGTTTCCTGGCTTGCGATGACCCCCAAGTATCCGGGTCTTAAGCAAATGATGCCAACTGCAAGTTCGACAGACCTCTATTAAATAAGCCGTAAATCGCTCGGGTCGTTCATCAAAGCGCTCGATCTCGTCTCGGGTTGCGATAAACCGACCGTGACTTGGCAATCGCGGACCAAATAAATATGAAACGGTGACAAGTTGATCTTTGACGCAGATTGGACACTTAGCCCTCGTTGCACGACCAAAGTTTTTTGCCACGCGCATTAACTCAGGGTGCGCATCGCACAAAGTGTCGCGAGAAACTTCACCCCGCCGAAAATTGTTTATTAGCGCTCGTCTAGTTAGACGATGATCAATTTCACCAACAGATACATCATCATCAGTGGTGACGTGATCACTATTTTCAAATTTACGTTTCATATCTGTTTGGACCTTATCGACACAAACTAGCCGACTCGCGAGTCCCACCAAGATTTGAGCCGCGCCCGAATTTCTGTGTCGCCGAGCAGGCCTTCTTCAATGCGGATTTCCATAAGAAAATCAAGCGCTTCACCAATTTCTCGTCCGGGTTGAATTTTGAGAAATTCCATTACTTGCGAGCCATCTAATTCTGGACGCATCGCTTTTAGTTCTTCACTCACTGCGAGCTCTGCGATGCGTTGTTCAAGTTCGCTCATTCGCCGAGCAAGTGCTTCGACTTTCTTTTCATTTCTAGTTGTGCAGTCACTTCGAGTCAGAACATTTAAATCTGCGAGATGTGCGCCGGCATCGCGAACATAGCGACGCACCGCGGCGTCAGTCCATCCCATTTGGTAAGTATGAAATCGCGCACTCAATGCAACAAGTTCGGAAACGGTTTCAATATCTTGGGTTGAGTACTTCAACTTGCGCATTCGCTCTCGTGTCATGCGTGCGCCAACTGCCTCGTGGTGATAAAAAGTTACACCTTTGCCGGCACGTATTGATCTGGTCTTTGGTTTACCGACATCGTGAAACAACGCTGCCAATCGTGTGATGCGAAAATCACAAGGTGCATCAGACTGCACATTTTCAACAACAGCCAGTGTGTGCGTGAGCACATCTTTATGACGATGAATCGGATCTTGTTCAAGTTGCATCGCCGCTAACTCTGGCAAAAAATGTTGTGACAGGCCATTATCAACTAGAAACCACAAGCCAAATGAAGGGCGCTCAGTGACCATTAACCGATCAAATTCATCGCGAATTCGTTCAGCGCTGACAATCGTGATTCGGTCGCTCATCAACTTGACAGCCGCAGTTAATTCAGGCACTGGAACAACGCCAAGACCTGAGATAAATCTTGCAGCCCGCAACATTCGCAACGGATCATCGCTGAAGCTGACCTCGGGCGACAAGGGTGTGCGCAAAACTTTGCCGAGCAAATCGGCCATCCCATTAAATGGATCAATTAGTTCAGGTGATTGATTTGTTATTTCCAAAGCCATTGCATTGATTGTGAAATCGCGACGCGAAAGATCTTCGTGAATATCTTTAGAAAATTGAACATCTGGCTTGCGCGAGTCGGGAGAATAAGCCTCGGCGCGGTGAGTTGTAATTTCGTAAACACGATCGCCTTTCTTTGCGCCGATTGTGCCGAATCTTTCGCCTTGTGTCCATATCGCATCTGCCCAACCCGAAAGAGTCACTTTGATTTGCTCTGGAAGAGCATCGGTGGTCAGATCAAAATCTAAATCTTTAACTTTGCGATCTAACATCAGGTCGCGCACCGTGCCACCAACTAGAAACAGCTTGAAACCTGAGTCACGAAACCTGGGGATTAACGGAGCCAATTCGCTCAAAACAGGCGCGAATCGCTGAGGCACCACGCTCTACAGGCTAGGCACTGTGGCCCAACCTTGATAGTTATTTTCAGTTGCCTAGGTTTGCTGGCACTACCGTAATTGGCTGGTGATTATTCGACTTAAGACCCTGCTCACGCCAATACTCGTGGCAGTCGCGATCAGCACCCTTGCGCCGTCAACAATGTCTGCTGATGTTAGGGCTCAACAAGTCGAAACTACTTCGCCGAGCGCCTTGAAGTTGACCGCACAAAACTTTAATATCCCTGCTGCGGGTCCTTTGCGATTTGTTTTTTCTGTTACTGACACAACCATTTTAGAGAGTTTGCTTTCGGTAAGCAATTCAGTTGTTCGTCTGTCGCTTGGCACCAAAGTCTTGGGCGGCGAACAAGAAGTTCGAGAAATAATTGCAGAACCAAGTTTGTTTACTGCTACTGACACTCTCGACTTCGCAATAAAAGATTTAGATCAAAAACCAGACGGTCAGTTTGAAGTGATCGCACAGTCCACTGATCTTGCACCGGTTGTTGCGTCGCGTCTGACGAATAGTCGAGATACTGGTTTGGCTGTGGGTCAGCAAACTGATCCAAAAAGAATTGGGTTTGTAGGTGCCGGGGTTTACCCAATTCGAATAGAAATTTTGATCAACCAAGTCGTTCGTGCTGGTCAGGTCAGTTTTGTTAATCGCATTAATTTGTCTACTCGACTTGAACCGATGCCGGTAAGTTTCGTTGTAACTCTGAGTAGCACAAACACTCTGCAACCAGACGGCTCGCACAAAGTTGACGAGGTGACTCGTGAGAAAATTTCTAAATTAATTGAATTATTAGAACTTGATAGCCAACTGATCTCAACGCAATTATCACCACAAGTGATTGACGGTCTGAGTAAATCGAAAGATCCGATAGATCAAGACTTGCTCACAAGGCTTAATGCTGCGATTGGTCAGGCAACCCTCGTTGACTCGACATACCTCGCCTTTGATCCGTCAAGTGCTCAAAAAAACAACCGAGCCGTTGAGTTCAAAACCTTGCTTGAACTCGGAAAAAACAGTTTGAGTTCACGGTTCGCATCTAGTGACGTCACACCAAATGTCTGGATTGCAGGCGCTCCACTTGATCAACCAGGCGTAGATCTGCTTTCGGATTCGGGATATACATCAGTTGTAATGCTGCCAAAGGCTGGCGCAACTTTGGGTGTTGCCGAGAAAACTGCGCGTCCATTTCGACTTGTGTCAAAAGATAAAACACTTTCGCTGTATGTCGCCGACAATAATTACGCGATTCAACTCAGCGACCAGAAGGATAATTCGTTCATCACTGCCAGTGCTATCGCCGCTCAATTATTGGCATTGCGAGACAAAATTGAAAGCGACGGCGGAACACCATCGCTAAGACGAGTGATGCTGACAACACAAGACGGCTCGGTGATCAATTCGAATTTGATTCATGAAATTTTATTGATTTTGAAAAGAGTCCCACAACAAATTTCGATAAAGACACTTGCTGATTTGCCTCCGCCTCGCCAAGATGCAATTAAACCGAATCTGCGACTCAAAGACTCAACACAATTCAACACGCGAATGAACGACATAGATAAGTTGCGCAGCGATCTTCATAAACTTGATTCAACACTTGACGGAAACTCTGCCACTTGGACACTTTGGAACGAGCGTTTGATGGTGATGTCAAGCGATACCTTAAGCACAAATCAACGAAACCTGTTTTCTACACAAACTAGAGCAGAACTAAAGAAATTGCGTACCGCGGTGACGCTTGAAGAAGGTACAACTTTTACACTCGGTAGTAAACAAAGCCAACTTCAATTGAATTTACAAAATTCATCCAACGAAGATTTAACTGTGCTGGTCAAAGTTGAAAGTCAAAAACTTCAGTTTGCTAATCCCACCGCGGTAGTTCGCGTGCCTGCGAGCAGTTCAAACGGTCTGACTATTGATGTAATTGCATTATCGAATGGTCTGTTTCCGGTGGATGTGCGAATTTTTACTGCCGATGGATCAAGTCAACTTGGCAAGAAAATTGCGGTTTCTGCCCGTGTTAATGCACTCGCAGGTCTTGGTCGAGTAGTTAGTGGAGTAGCGCTGTTACTCCTCTTGACTTGGTGGGCAGCGCACTTTCGTCGCAAATATCGAACTCGCATTAGTGATGAGCACCCAGTAGTAAACTCAGAAACATGACAATCCGTATTCTCACAGACTCCGCGTGCGACATTCCACAAACACTCGCCGACCAATACAACATAACTATTGTTCCACTGACATACAGTTTTGGGGACCAAGAGTTTGTTGATCGCAAAAGTTTGACAGCAGAACAATTTTGGAAACACTGTTCCGAGTCACCAATTTTGCCCCAGACTGCGGCACCGGCACCAGGCCAATTTGCAGAGGCTTTTCGTAAATTAATCGCCGAAGGCGCAACTGGAATTCTCGTAATTAGTTTGTCGCGAGAACTCTCGGCAACAATGCAGTCAGCAGAAACTGGAGCCAAAGAACCCGGGGTCACCGTGCCCGTGCGAATCATTGATAGTCGGTCAGCAAGTATGGGTCAAGGAATAACAGTTATTGCGGTTGCAAAATTAGCCGCCGCAGGTAAATCGCTTGATGAACTCGAAGAAGCAGCCAATAACTTTTCTGGACGAACAAAAGTTTTTGGTGCGCTAGACACGCTTGAAAACCTTAAAAAAGGTGGACGAATCAGCAGCACCAAAGCATTTTTAGCTTCTGCTTTGGCGATTAAACCGATCGTTGAAGTGCGTGATGGCACAATTCAAGAAGGCGGAAAAGAGCGAACTCGGGGCAAAGCCCTTGCTTTTCTGATCGAAAAGGTCAAATCAGCCGGGGAAATCACCGATTTAGCCGTATTGCACGCGCAATGTAGTGATATTGATTCTTTCGTCGCTCAATTAAAATCAATTTATTCTGGCGAAATTTTAGTTAGTGAAATTGGTGCAGTAATTGGCTCACACACAGGTGTCGGCACAATTGGAGTTACTTATCACACTAAGTGAGACTCCCTGTTTGATCGTGTGCTTAGAACTAGCGTAAAAGTTCAACGATGAGGCCGCAACCAGAAGAAACTCCAGAAGATTCACAGCGACTTCTCGCTGGTAGATATCGCCTTGACCGCCAAATAGCGCGTGGCGGAATGGCTGAAGTGTGGCTTGGCGCTGACACTTTCTTAAATCGTGAAGTTGCAATCAAAGTTCTTAAGCCACATCTCGCAACTGATCCGATTCTTGCCGAACGTTTTCGACGCGAGGCACTTGCATGCGCAGGATTGAATCATCCAAATATTGTCGCGGTCTACGATTCGGTTGAAGATAATGGTCGACAAGCGGTTGTGATGCAATATATCGAAGGTAAAAGTTTGCGAGAACTTTTAGATCGCCGAAAACGACTTCGTCCTCTCGTAACTATCCACATCGGAATTGCAATGGCAGGTGCTCTTGATTTCGCCCACCGCTCAAACCTTGTGCATCGCGATGTTAAACCAGGAAATATTTTGGTGACACCAGATGGAAGATTTCTTCTCGCAGATTTTGGGATCGCAAAGGCGTTAACGGTTGTTGGTGAAGACCTAACTCACGACAACATCATGATGGGCACGGCGAAATATCTTGCTCCAGAACAGGTTCGTGGAAAACCACTTGATGGTCGAGCAGATCTTTACGGACTTGGACTTGTGATGTACGAATGCCTCGCCGGCAAAGTGCCGTTCTTGGGTGAGACCGACGCCGACACCGCACTTGCCCGTTTGCAACGAGAGCCGACGGACCTTTCACATCTCCGACCAGAACTTGCACCCGAACTTGTTCGCGTGATCCACAAACTTATGGCGCGACAACCCGAACATCGATACGCAACTGGGCAAGAAACTGCCGATGCTTTAACTCAAGCGATTGATGCGCAAAATAATCACACGACATCTTTGACTCCTCCGAGTGGAGCTGCTTCGCCAAAGTCTCATGCACCTTTGAATCAGGTAGTTGAGCGCAGAGAACGACCAGTAGTTCAAACTGAGCAAGTACAAGAACTAGTTGATGATGTTTCTAAAAAAGTCAAAAAAAAATCTAGCAAGAAGGTAAAACGCAGTTCGTCATCTTCGGGTCGACGAGTGCCACATACAACCAAATTTCTAACTTTGGTTGCAGTATTACTAAGTGTTGCTGTGATGTATGTTGCGACTAACGGTATTGACACATCTTCATTTCCATTTATTAAATCTTCAAATACGCTTAATTCAGGAGATGGCTCATTAACTATCTCTCGAATCATGAGCTTTGATCCAAACAGTGGCGACGGCCTAGAGAACGAATCTGGAGTGTGGGCTTTAAATGACGGTGACCCAAAAACAGTTTGGTCCACTGATTGCTATGCCAACCAGTTTTTTAATGATAAAAAATTTGTCGGAGTTATAGTCCAGCTCTCACAAGCAAGTAAGGGCATTTTGCAGGTAGGGATGCAGAACGGACCATGGTCTCTTGAGATTTATACTGCTCGCGACTCCGCTCCGAATCAACTCGATCAATGGGGCGCACAAGTTGGTGCCGACTACAACACGCGACGAGGTGTTGCACAATTTGTTGTTGCAGAGCAGGCTCAGTTCGTTTTGGTATTGTTACGTGAAATTGGTATGAGCGAGCAATGTAGCCAATCAAATCCGTATCAAGGGTTAATTCAAGACATATCTTTCAGTGCTAGTTAGTGAAGCAATAACTTCAGTCGAAAAATTTACTAAGAGTTAGCGCCATTAGTCTTAAGTTGTGATTTCGAATCCATTTACTGATCCCAAGTGGGCAAATAAAACTCTTGCATTAATTGATCAACTTGTCGGATTTGTGCGCGACAAAACCACTCGCCCACTGGCCAATCTGATCAGGAGCATAGTTTTTGGACTTATCGCAATTGTTGCTGGTTTGATAGTTTTTATTCTGTTTTTGATTGGTCTCGCCCGTGGAGTACATGAATTTTTAGACATTTGGCTAACAAGACCAAATGCTGTTTGGGTATCGTATTTTGTTTTGTCGGCGATATTCGTTGGAGCCGGTGCAATATTGATGCGAAAACGACACCTACACGAAAAGAAATCTAAGTAAAAATAAAATTACGAAAGGTAAGTTAATGTCGAGTGCAGAATCTAATCACCACGAAGTAATTATTATCGGTTCAGGACCAGCAGGATTAACGGCGGCGATTTACACCGCTCGAGCCAATCTTTCTCCGCTTGTCATCGAGGGCGAACCTTCATCAACATCTGACCAACCAGGTGGGCAATTAATGTTGACAACAGAAGTAGAAAACTTTCCGGGGTTTCCAGAAGGTGTGATGGGGCCTGATTTAATGATGAAGTTTCGTGAGCAAGCGGCGCGGTTTAGTACAACTTTCATAACCGAAAAAGTTACCAAGGTTGATTTTAGTAATCGTCCCTTTTCGGTTTGGGTCAGAGACACGAAATACACAGCGCAGTCAATAATCGTCAGCACTGGTGCCCAATCAATAATGCTCGGTCTTGAAAATGAAAAACGCTTCTATGGTCACGGGCTCTCAACTTGTGCCACTTGCGATGGATTTTTCTTTAAAGGTCAAGAAATTGCGGTAGTCGGTGGTGGCGACTCGGCGATTGAAGAAGCCACATTTCTGACAAAGTTTGCTTCCAAAGTAACGATTGTTCATCGACGCGAAACTTTAAGAGCCTCCAAGATTATGCAACAGCGAGCGCTTAGCAACCCAAAAATAGAATTTAAATGGAACTCGCAAGTTACTGAAATACTTGGTACCCAAAAACTTCAAGGTGTGGGGTTGGTTGATACGATCACGGGCCAAAAATCGCAATTAGATGTAACCGGTTTATTTGTTGCGATTGGCCATCGGCCTAACACTGACCTTTTCAAAGGCGTTCTTGCGATGGAAGACAGCGGCTATTTGAAAACTCGCCCAGGTTCGTCATACACAAATATTGATGGCGTGTTTGCTTGTGGTGATGTCCAAGATCACACATATCGTCAGGCGATCACAGCGGCTGGTTCTGGATGCATGGCGGCGATTGATTGCGAACGTTGGCTTGAGGCACAGCACTAACTGTTAAACTGAGGCGCAACGCATCATGCGTGTCAACCGCAACGAAAGGTGTCTTTATGGCTGATGGAATAATTACTTTGACTAGCGTAAACTTTGACGAGACTGTTAAAAGTTCTACAACTCCAATACTTGTTGATTTTTGGGCTGAGTGGTGTGGGCCGTGCAAAGCAATGAACCCTGTTCTTGCCGAAATTGCGAAAGAACAAGTTGGCAACGTAATTGTTGCCAAACTCAATGTAGATGAACATGGTGAAATCGCACAACGATTCAACGTGATGAGTATCCCGACGATGATTTTATTCAAAGACGGTGAGATGCAAAAACAAGTAATCGGTGCCAAGGGCAAGTCCCAACTACTCGCTTGGATTTCGGAATTTACTTCAATAAAGAATTAGTTCTCGGCGATGTTGTAGTCAAAGTCGGCGATCTGCAACGTCGGCTGCACGACGCGAATTTGTTGGATCTCTCAAAGATTTGCGCGGGCACATTCTGTGAGCAGACTCAAACTGCAGTCAAGAAGTTTCAACGACAACGCGGTTTGCATGTTTCTGGAGTTTGTGACAATGCAACTTGGCTAACACTGGTTGAAGCATCCTTTGCGTTAGGCGACCGACTTATTTATCTAACTTCTCCCCTGCAGCAGGGCGACGATGTTGCCAGTCTCCAATATTTATTGTCACTTGCGGGTTTTGACTGTGGTCGGGTTGACGGCTTTTTTGGTCAAGAAACAGCCCTAGGGCTTAGTGACTTTCAACGAAATTATGGACTTGTATCCGACGGGATTTGTGGACCCTTGACACGACAAGCGTTAAATCGTGCCGTTAGACATAGTGGCAATGGGCCTGGTTTTGGGGTGGTTAAACAACGCCATACTGCAGCCTCATATAACGACAATCTGTCTGAGTTTCGGGTGGTTCTGGGGCAATTTGGATCGATAGATATTTTGACCAAAGAATTATTCGATCGACTGCAAGCCCAAGATACGAAAGTAGCCGTAATCATCGACGGCGATGCCCATCGGCATGCTGCATTTTCAAATGACTTCAATGCTGACCTGTATCTCGGCATTGAACAGCGAGAAACTGAATTTTGTGAATTGGCTTATTATCACACCGAGGGGTTCCACTCGGTTACAGGTCATGTTTTTGCGACGCTTGCTGCTGAGCAAATCAAACTGTCCGCGCCGTGGTTTGCCCCGACTGTTAATGGCATGCGATTACAGGTTTTACGTGAAACCAAAATGCCTGCCGTGCTCTGTGGATTAGGGCCAGTAAAACGAGTATTTCCACATTGTGCAGTAATCGCCGATGACCTCGTAAACGCAATGGCCATATGGGTTAAAACTACATCAACGAAATTCAGGGGATAAATTTACTCCTTTTCCACAGAGTTATACACAAGGTGTGTATTCAGATAGATCTTTTTTTGTTGGTTTTCCCTATAAAAACGCGTTTCTTAGTGGTGCTGGCGCTACCGGCTGTTACCGACTCGCAACAAACCTGCTTTAAATAGGCGCAAAACCGCGATTAATCGGTGCTTGGTGAGCCTTCAGTCATCGCCCGATAAATGCGCTCTAGATCGTCATAGTTGGCAAACTCAACAGTTACCCGACCGCGACCAGACACCCCACTTATTTGCACATTTGTTGCTAAATGCTCGCTAAGCAATTTTTGTAATTCGAGGATCCCAGGATCAGGCAACTTTTCAGATATTCCCTTTGTAGTACTTGTAGTACCTCTTTTGGTATCAACTAATTTATTATTGTTACTGACTTTTCCGTTATTAGATCGCACTTCGTTTTCGGTTGCTCTAACAGTCCAACCTTCGGTCACACATTGGCTGGCAAGTTGCTGTTGGAGTTGTTTGTCGGTCACCCCAAGTAATGCTCGAGCATGGCCTCCAGAGAGTCTTCCGTCGGCTAAAAGTTGCTGAATCGATGGTGGAAGCAAAAGCAGTCGCAGTGAGTTAGTGATCACTGTGCGTGTTTTTCCTACTCGTTCACCAACCTGCTCGTGAGTCATTGAAAAGTCATCGAGTAACTGCTTGTACGCGGCTGCTTCTTCGAGCGGAGTTAAGTCTTGACGATGGAGGTTTTCGATTAGTGCTTGCTCAACTGATGAGACATCATTTGTTTCACGAATCAATGCCGGAATCATTGTCAACCCAGCCCGTTGGGCTGCGCGCCACCGACGTTCACCAGCAATCAGTTCAAATGCAATACCAGTCTTTGGATCAGGTGCATTTAACGGCCTTACAAGAATTGGTTGTAATACGCCCACTGCGCGAATTGACGCAGAAAGTTCGGCTAACGCATCTTCATCGAAATGAATTCGCGGTTGATTTGTGTTTGGGGTAATTGTTTTAACATCGATACTTCTCAGACCGACACCATCAACTGAATTATTACCGCCGTTGTAATTTTTTTCTCGTTCTCGACCAGGGATCAACCCTTCAAGTCCTTTACCCAGCCCTGTTGGACGTGCCACCACTAATCTCCTTTGCTATTTCTCGATATGCTTTCGCAGCACCTGAGGTCGGATCGAACACAGTTATTGGTTTTCCGTGTGATGGCGCTTCAGCAACACGAACTGACCTTGGTACAACTGCTTTGCATACTTTATCGCCGAAATGCTCACGAACTTCTCGAACGACATCGTCAGACAGTGTCGTGTGGGTGTACATCACGCAGGCAATATGAGTTACTTCAAGAGTTGGATTGAGAACTTGACTAACTCGATCGACGCTTCTCAATAATTGGCCAAGACCTTCTAAAGCGAAGTATTCGCACTGAATTGGTACAAATACCTCAGTTGCAGCTGTTAGCCCATTAACTGTAAGTAATCCCAAGGATGGCGGGCAATCCAGCAAAATATAGTCGTATTGGTCGATTATTGATTCAATAGCCTTTTTTAAGCGTTGTTCGCGGCCCATCTCGGAAACAAGTTCGATGTCTGCTCCCGCCAAATCTAAATTTGAAGGTGCAATAAATAAATTTTTGATCGCCGTTGGTTCGACGCAGTTCTCTAACTTCTCGTCTCGCAATAAGACATCATAAATTGTTGCATCAAGGTCTCGTGAGTTGACTCCAAGTCCAGTTGATGCGTTCCCTTGAGGGTCAAGATCGATGATCAAAACTCGATAGCCAAGTTCTGCCAGTGAGGCACCAACGGTAATTGTTGTAGTGGTCTTGCCTACCCCACCTTTTTGATTCGCAAATGCAATAACTCGCGGCAGTGGACGGCGCTCGTTGGTCTCTCCAGACTTACCAGAATTACTCGCTTGTTTAGCCGGCTTATTAGACATGTTCCAAGCATAATTCACCGAATCTCTCTACTGACGGATAGTCAAAATACCTTGATTTAGATGTTTCACGTGAAACAAACAGGCTTAACTTGCCGTAAATTCGCCATTTTTAGGGCCCGAATGTTTCACGTGAAACATTGCCACTGCCCCAAATCGCACTGGGCCTTCAAGTCCTAGTGCTAATACTTGCTGGGTATTCCAACGGGAGGAACTATCCGGCGGCGGCTCACTGACAATGATTACTCCACCAGGTTTAACCAAGTCGCGCGACAGATTAAGAGTTTTAATTGGGGGTCCCAACCCTCTGCTCATTGCAACATCAAAGTGTTTCGCCCAAGCGGAGTTGTTTGTCATCTCGTTTATTTCGGCACATTGGACCGTTACACGATCTGCAATATCAAGAGCATGGATTGCTCGAACCAGGGTGTCGGTTCGGCCAACACGGCGGTCAACTAATACAAGATGTAATTGCGGGCAAAATAAAGCGACAATTAAACCTGGAACGCCGGCGCCACTTCCTAGGTCGACGGCTATACGAGCAGATTCAGGAATCGCGTCAGCGAACCATTTAGAATGGGCGATGATTTCGCTAACCGGAACATTAGTTAAAGCGCCAGTTCTTTGTGCTTCTCGCAGAATTCTTTCAAGAACGCGAGTCTTTGAATCATCAAACGAACCGTAGTTTGGCATCAAAGGCAAAGTCATACCCTGAAACTACCGAATCTTTGATAACTTAACTAGCTGACTAGTTAACTAGCCAGTTAGTTAGCTAGCTAGCTAAAAGTTTTTAAACCTCAGCGGTTGATTAATTATGCCTCAGACAATTCGTCTGAGTCATCGTTTTCTGTTGAATCATCCAGTGAGCTTTCAAGGGTCGAGGCAAGTGCCACAACAACTCGACGAAACGGATCGGTTCCTTCTGAACGAGTTGAAATGCCTTCGGCTTCAACAAGTGCATCGTGAACAATCTTGCGGTCAGCCGAATTCATTGGCTCTAATGCCCTGGCTTGGCCAGACGATTTAACATCGGCGGCAACTTTAAGCGCAAATCGGCTGAGTGCTTCGCGTCGTTTCTCGCGATATCCAGCCACATCGACCCTGAGTCGTGTTTCATGATCGCCAAGTCTGCGTTGGCTGACTACTCGTGTTAAGTCTTGAAGTGCTAGCAGAGTTGCACCCTTTGTGCCAACCAAGAAATTAAGGTCGTCACCCAGCACATCAATATCGATATTTTCGCCTTCAACTTTTGTTGATACCGAACCTTGCAAGCCCGCAGCGTTAACTAGTCCTTGCAAAAAAGTAGTTGCAGCCTCACCTACAGTGGTCGGATCAACTGGTGGGAGATCTGCCCGAGGTGTGCGTTCGCGAGGTGTTTCATTTCGACTTGGTCGCTCGGTGCGTGGCTTTCGCGGACCACGGTCAGGCCTTGAACTGCGCTCAGGACGGTCGGTTCGCTCAGTGCTTTGCTGACGAGGACGAGGAGTTCGTTCAGTGGTTGGCTTACCGCGCCGATCGCGACGGTCAGCTTTAGCGCGAACTGAGTTTGGTTTGATTCGGGCGCGAACTCGAGCCTCGCCTCGGGTTCGACCAAAAAGACCTGCTTTTGGTTCCTCGACTACTTCGAATTCTGCGTCTACGTCGTCGACTCCTAAACGGTCAAGTGCCAATGCTTTTGCGTCTTCAATTGATTCTGCTGTTATTTCTACCCATTCCATGATTCAATTTCCTTTCGGTTGTTTTCTAGAACTTGTGAATTATTCGTTTGGTTTGTTTTTTCTTTGGATAAAACTGCTGCGGTTTTTGCCAGGTGGTTGTGGTCGACGGCGAGTTGGTGCAATCGAACTATTTTTTGGTGGCGTAACTCGCTTGCTAATAAATTTCTGGGGTTGATTGTTGTTCGTATCTTTTTTCGATTTATTTTTTTTGTCATCACTAGATGAAGCAGTCTTCATTTCTCTGGCAGATGCACTTGCCGCTTGAGCTTGTTTGCCGAGGCTGTCATCTTTTTTGTAAAAGCGCTGAGTGATGTATTGCTGCTGAACAATTCGAATAATTGCTTGCATCATGTAATAAACAATCAACGCAGTTGGCAGCCAAATTTGAAACACTGCAAAGGCAACAGGCATGTATTGCATCAACTTTGCCTGACTTGCCGACATCGAAGGGCTAACCGTACGAGAGGCAATCATCCGTTGTTGAACTAGATATAAACCGGCCAAAAGCACCACTAAAAAGGCATAAACGAGTCCAGAGGCAAAATTTTCCTGAATTGCACGGATCGGTGTTTTCGACAAATCAATGCCAAACGAGAGCATTTCGGTTTTACCCACAAGTGACTTGTAGATCGCCGAAGATTTGTCCAAATATTTTGGTGAGAACGTCCCATCTTTTGATGACCGATTATTCAGTCCTTGAATTGCCCGAAACATAATAATGAACACCGGCATCTGTGCGAGCAATGGAAGGCACGAGGCCAACGGATTAACTTTATGCTCTTGATACAGCTTCATCATCGCTTCATTTAGTTTTTGTCGCTCGCCTTTGAATTGCTGTTGCAACCGTTTCATTTCTGGTTGCAGTCGTTGCATTTCGAGCATGCCTTTTGTGCTCTTAAGAGTCAGGGGAGTGATAAGAAGCATCACCGCAACCGCAACCATTGCAATCGCAAATGAGTAGTTCGGTATCCAACTATAAAAAATTGCAATTAACCAAGAAGCCGCACCGAAAAAATTGTCAAACATTATGGTGATTCACTTTCGTTGTATGAATTAAGCCGTGATTGGTACAGATTTCTGGAACCGGGTCATATCCGCTTGGTCCAAATGGACGACAGCGAACTAGGCGACGGATAGTGAGTAAACCACCACGCAGGGTACCGTGACCAGTAACCGCCTCTATCGCATAGTTCGAACAACTTGGATAAAAACGACATGGGGATAAACGATAGGCAAACGCTTTTTGGTAAAAATCGATGGATTTAAGAAGAAAATTGCTCATTTTATTGATTATTTCGTGGTTTTTTCGATTTTAAGGGCACATCGCTCGAGCAATCTGTCGACATTATGGCTTAAATCAGCATAAGAAAGACTAGTAACCCCTGAAAAAGCACCAATTAGATACCAACCAGGTGAAAATGACTCAGTTGTCGTGCTTTTGACCCTGAATATCTCGCGCAATCGCCTTTTTAGTAGGTTTCGTTCAACCGCGCCACCAACTTGACGACCCAAAGCATAAGCAATCGATGGTTGGGCATGAGTCTTGTCGATAATCATGCTGCACCAAAGGGAGCCCGAACGAACATATGTTCCGTCTTTTTGAAGTCGTTGAAAAATCTGTCGCGTCTGAATGCGACTGATCAAGCAGAGAGCCGGTAACGGCCCTTTGCCCGACGAGATTTAAGCACGGCCCGGCCGGCTCGAGTGCTCATACGGTTGCGGAACCCGTGTTTGCGGGACCTACGGCGATTATTTGGTTGAAAGGTGCGTTTCACGCACTGCTCCTGACGTCAAGAAAAATTTATCTTCCTAAGGTTAGGGGCAAAAATACGAGAGGGCAACACCATAACTAGATTCCTTGGTTTTTTTAGTCTGTGGAAAACCTGCTAACTTTTCACTCCCGATTGAGATTTTTGAAAACTGTCCACAGGGGTGGATTGTTTTGAAACCTAAACCGGTTGACAAAGATTGATAAACGAAAAACGATTAATGAGACAAGAACGGTAATGACTAATGACTGACGAACTAACAACACCAGCAATTGAAACAACTGCGGAGTACGAAACAATATGGACGGCCACCGCTCAAGTATTGCGGTCTCAGGTTTCTGAAGCTGTGTGGTTCTCGACGTTTAACGACGCTGTACCAGTTTTTGACAACAAGATGAGTTTGCGTTTACGAGTACCTAACTCTTTTGTTAGAGACCGAATTTTGACTCGCTATATGTCGCTAGTTCGAGATGCTCTTGATGAAGTTGGTGCTGCTGATCGTGAACTGCTAGTCGATATTCAAACTGCAACGGCTGTAGATGTTCTTGAGCGCTTAACTACCGAGAAACCAAAAACACTTGACGAACCAGTTGTAATTGAAAGACAAACCAAAAAAGAGTTCGCGGTACAAAAAACACGCACAGGTAAAGGCGTCGCGATCGGACTAAACCCCCGTTATACATTTGAAACTTTTGTTAAAGGTGCATCAAATCAATTTTCGTTGGCTGCTGCCATGCGCGTCGCTGAAACTCCTGGACGGTCATATAACCCTTTGTTTATTTATGGTGCTGCGGGTTTGGGTAAAACCCATTTATTACACGCCATTGGCTATTACGTTCACGAACATTATCCAGATCTAGAAGTTCGCTATGTTTCAACAGAAACTTTCTTGAACGAATATGTTGACGGAATTCGCAACAATACAATTGCTGCATTCAAACGTCGATACCGCGAGGTTGATGTTTTGCTGATTGATGATATTCAATTTATGGAAGGCAAAGAAGGTCTTCAAGAAGAATTCTTCCATACTTTTAATTCACTGCATGGTGCAAACAAGCAAATTGTTATTTCTTCTGACCGTGTGCCAGATGCAATCCCAACTTTAGAAGATCGATTACGGGGTCGGTTCAGGTGGGGGCTAATTACCGATGTTCAACCACCAGATATGGAAACGCGTTTAGCGATTCTTCGAAATAAATCTGAACGTGATGGAACGGAAACATCAGGTGAGGTTCTTGAATTCATTGCTAGCAACGTAACTTCGAATATTCGTGAACTAGAAGGCGCGTTGATTCGCACAACTGCATACGCAAGTCTCAACAAAATAACTGTTGATATAAACCTCGCCAAAACTTTGCTGACTGATCTGCTAACCAAAAATGCAGTCAAGCCACGAACCGACGAGCAATTGTTAAAAGAAATTGCTGATTTTGTTGGCTTCAGTGTTGAAGATATCAAGGGCAAGAGCCGCCAACGACCGCTAGTCACTGCTCGACAGACCGCAATGTATGTGGTTCGTGAATTAACTGAGTTGAGTTACCCAGCGATTGCTCGGTTGTTCGGTGGAAGAGATCACACGACTGTAATTCATGCCGTTGAAAAAACGAACCGTGTGATTAAAGAGCGCAAACAAGTTTATGAACAGGTAACCGAATTAATTAAGAAATTTAAAACGACATGAGTGCTCTGTGTGCAACCGTGTGTAAATCTTCTGGGTTACTAGGGGATAACCGTAGGTTCTCAACCGAGCAAGAAACTACAAAGTTGCAAGATGTGTTAACTACCCATCGCGTTTACACAGGGTCAACCCCCGTCTACGCTGGCTTAGAGGTAGTTAATCCACAATCCACAGCACTTATTACTGTTATTAGTTATATAGAAGAATTTCCACATTCAATAACCTCCGTCTCCGCAAAACAATTACACATCACAAGTGAGGCTAAATCATGAAATTTAGAGTCGAGCGAGAACTTCTTACAGAGGCATTGGCAGGCGCAGCCCGAGTTGCTTCAAATCGAAACAACGCGATGCCAGCGCTATCTGGGGTGCACATTGAAGTAAAAGGCAATGTGCTTGTTTTGACTTGTACTGACAATGATCTGAGTGTCAGGTTCTGTCTAGATGTTGCCGGCTTACAAGACGGCATCGTAGTTGTTAGCGCCAAACTAATCAGCGACATTGTTCGGGCGATGCCACAAGAGAAGGTAACTATTGAAACCCAAGGAGAAGACATAACAGTTTCCGCTGGCACCGCAGAATTTAAAGTACATCTCTTCGCTGCTTCCGATTTTCCAAAAATTGTTTTGGCGGGCACTCAACCGGTGACGCTTAGCGCAAAAGTTTTCGCTAAATCGCTAAACCAAGTTGTTCGAGCGTCGTCAAACGATATGCAACGCTTGGCCCTAACTGGTGTTTTGATGGTTGCCGAACCTGACTCAGTTTGCTTAGTTGCCACAGATTCATACCGTTTAGCTGTGCGCGAGTTGCCTGGTGCAACAATGCTTGGTCATGGTGTTGAAATCGTTGTTCCAGGTCGGGCGCTAGCTGAACTTGAACGCTTAATTGGTGGTGCCGAAACGATGACAATGGCGCTTGGCGAAAACAGAGCAACATTTGAAGTAGGAAGCGCAACGCTTACAACAACGCTATTAAATGTTGAGTTCCCAAAATATAAACAGTTGATTTCTTCCCACTATCCAAACAAAATAACTACCGCTCGGGAGCCATTGTTAGAAGCGGTTCGGCGTTTAAAAATTCTTGCCCGCGAAACAACCCCGGTGCGCCTTGAAATGTTAAAGAACTCAATTCGTCTGACAGTAGTTACTCAAGATCTTGGTCAAGGTCTTGAAGAACTTGAAGCCAAACTTGATGGCGACGAAATTACAGTTGGGTTTAACTCGCAATATTTACTTGATGGGATTGATGCAATCAGTGGTGACGAAATAACTATCGAATCAACTGATCCAGTTAAACCAGCAGTCTTGCGAGGTATCGGCGACACGAACTACTTATATCTTGTGATGCCGCAACGGCTGACAACATAGTTCGCTTGCAAACCGAGACTGCAACAGAGCTTGCCTAGCATCAACCTGAGGTGATTTTACAACACATTGAACTCAGCGATTTTCGTAACTATAAGAATGCGAAGATTGATTTCGATACTGGAGTAACCGCAATAATCGGTGCCAACGGTCAAGGTAAAACTAACTTGACGGAAGCACTTGGATATCTCTCAACGATGAAAAGTTTTCGTGGTGTGCCAACCGAAGCGATGATCCGCAACACAACTCACACTGCTTTCGTTCGAGCCAAAGTGTGCCACGACGACAAACGCGAAATTTTAATTGAAGCCAAGTTGACTACTCAGGGACGTAATCAAGTTTTGGTTAACGGTGTTAAGTTGCCGAAAACTCGCGACTTATTAGGAATGGTCCGGACAACAGTTTTCTCTCCCGACGATTTAGATTTGGTTAAAGGTGGGCCACATCTTCGTCGAGACTTTATGGATGACTCGCTTGTTGCATTTGCAATTAAGTACGACTCACTGAGACTTGAAGTAGATCGCGTCGTGCGGCAACGAAACGCGGTGCTTAAACAATCAGGTGGGCGTGTTAACAATGCAGTCAATTCAATGTTGGATCTTTGGGATGAGAAGCTCGTCAGCCTCGGAACCCAACTTGGTGAGGCGAGAAATAATTTGATCATCCAACTAACCCCATTTATTACGCACGCATATCAAGAACTTGCTCAACGTGAGTGCAACATTATTGTTAATTATTCGCCAGTTTGGTTGTCCGATGGGTTAGAGATGTCGCTACAAAAGTCTCGAAGCGAAGATCTTCGTCGCTTAGTCACAACCGTTGGTCCGCATCGTGACGATGTTGATTTAGAAATTAACGGCCTTGCCGCGAGAACGCACGCGTCTCAAGGAGAGCAACGAACCTTGGCGCTGGCACTTCGTCTCGCACTTCACAGATTTATCAGTCAAAGCGTTGGTGAGATTCCGATACTTGTTCTGGATGACGTTTTGTCTGAACTTGACCCAGATCGTGCTCGAGCGTTACTTAATCATTTTCCAGTTGGACAAGTTTTGATAACAACTGCATCCGAGTTGCCATTGGGTGCACACATTGGCAGAAGCGTGAGAATTCAAGCCGGCACCGTTCTCGATTCTTTATGAGCGATAATAATGGTGATCAAACGGTTGACCACGGCGACGATTATCCATCCGAGCAGAATCAAAACCACAGCACGTTTTTAGGAGAAGAAATTAATCGTTTATTACAGCGACTCGGTTCACCGAATATCAACACAGTGTCAGGGGTGTTCGGGTTATGGAAAGAATTAGTCGGTGAACAGGTTGCACAACATGTTTCACCGATCAAACTTGATAGAGGTCGTTTGCTAATCGAAGTAGATGACCCCGCATGGTCGACTCATATGAAGTTTCTTGAGCGTGACATCTGCACAACTCTGAGTCACCACACAGGTACAACAATTAGTGGAATAGATATTCGAGTGAAGTCAGGTCGCGCGAACAGTTAGATAGTAGAATAAATCACCGATTGGCAATTGAAAAGGTATCTCAAAAATGGCAGTAACTAAAGCTAAACCCAAGAAAAGTAGTGGTTCAGCAAAACCCGTAGTTGCTTCTTATGCCGCCAAAGATATTCAGGTTCTTGAAGGCTTAGACCCGGTTCGCAAGCGACCCGGAATGTACATCGGGTCAACAGGATTAACTGGATTACACCACTTAATTTGGGAAGTTGTTGACAACTCCGTTGACGAGTCGATGGCTGGTTACTGCACTTGCATCACCGTGACTCTGAACGAAGACGGCTCATGTTCAGTGCACGACAACGGCCGTGGAATCCCTGTTGATCCATATCCTTCCGGTCCGCATAAAGGCAAAAGCGCACTTGAAGTTGTACTCACTGTGTTACACGCCGGAGGAAAATTCGGTGGCGAAGGGTACAAAGTTTCTGGTGGTTTACACGGTGTAGGCGTAAGCGTTGTTAACGCATTATCAAGAAGGCTTATCGCAGAAATTGATCGAGATGGCTCTCGATATCGGCAAGAATTTATTGACGGCGGAACTCCTAAAACCAAAATACAAAAACAAGGCGCCTCACAATCAAAATCTAAAACCGGTACAACTATTAGTTTTTGGCCCGACCCAATAATTTTTGCATCAGAAGGAATCGAATTTGTTGCGCGTACTGTGCTTGAACGGTTGCAGACGATTGCTTTTCTAAATCGCAACCTTGAAGTCGTATTTGAAGATAAACGCAAAGACAAAAAAGACAAAGTCGTCTACCAATACAAAGGTGGCATTATTGATTTCGTTAAACATCTAAATGTTTCCCGCGAGGCATTATTCAACAAAGTTGCCCATTACGAAGCAAGTGAAGCCGATCAGACTCTAGAAATTGCTCTGCAATGGAATACCGGATACCACGAAGGTATTTTTGGTTACGCCAACGGAATCTCAACTGTTGAAGGTGGAATGCATGTTGAAGGTTTTAAAACTGCGTTGACCTCAGTTGTAAATAAATATGCGCGTTCATCTGGTGGGCTCAAAGAGAAAGAAGAAAATCTTTTGGGTGAAGATATTCGCGAAGGTCTCACGGCGATAGTGACTGTGAAGTTACGCGAACCACAATTTGAAGGACAAACAAAAGCAAAACTCGGCAATGTTTCAATTCGCTCGTTTGTTCAGAAAGAAACAAATACGAAACTCGAAGAATGGATGCTTGAAAATCCAACTGAAGCTAACCGAGTAATTAAAAAAGCAGTCGCTGCTGCTCAAGCACGAATTGCAGCCAAAAATGCGCGCAACGCCGTACGTAGAAAAACAGCTCTTTCTGGTGCTGGAATGCCCGACAAATTAAAAGACTGCCAAAGTAGCAACCCCGCAGATAGCGAACTTTTCATCGTTGAAGGTGATTCTGCTGGCGGTACGGCTGTTGACGCACGAGATCCACAACGACAAGCAATTTTGCCGATTCGTGGCAAGATCTTAAATGTTGAGCGCGCGCGCCTTGACAAAATGCTGAAGAACACCGAAGTGCAAGCGCTGATTACCGCAATTGGTGGCGGAGTCGGCAACGACGAATTCGTCGCCGATAAAGCGCGTTATCACAAAGTGATCATCTTGGCTGATGCTGACGTAGACGGCAGCCATATTCGAACATTGCTGTTGACGTTTTTCTACCGTCAGATGCGGCCGATGGTTGAAAGCGGTTTCATCTATATTGCTCAACCACCATTGTTCTCAACCGAAGTTGGAAAAGAAAAAACTTATCTTAAAGACGAAGCCGCTAAAGAGAAATTTTTGAAAGCAAACCCAAATCACAAAAAAGAGTTTCAACGCCTTAAAGGTTTAGGCGAAATGGATTGGCAAGAACTACGAAGCACAACAATGGATTCTGAAACTAGAACACTGTTGCAAGTCAATGTAGAAGAGGCCGCTGAAGCAGAGAATGTGATGAGTGTTTTGATGGGCGACGATGTCGAAAGCCGTAAGGCGTTTATTCAAAAGAACGCACGAGATGTGCGCAACCTTGACTTCTAAAACCACCTTCAAATAGGACGACAAAATTTATGGCAGCAAAAAAACCAAATAAAAAACCGAAGAAGAAGCCGGCTGAGAAATCAAGCAAGAAAGCTTCTGCTAAATCACCAGCAAAGCCAGCCAGCAAGGGTGCTGATAAACCAGTCGCCAAACCAGCCGGCAAGGGTTCTAGTGTCGCGCAACTACCACTGACAACTGGTGTCGGTGTGCAGCCTGTGCAATTACAAGACGAAATGGAACGCTCATTTTTGGATTACGCAATGTCGGTAATTATGTCGCGAGCGCTGCCAGATGTGCGCGACGGGTTAAAACCAGTACACCGTCGAATTATCTGGGATATGCATCAACAAGGTTTTCGTCCAGATCGCCCGTTTGTAAAGTGCGCGCGCGTAACTGGCGACACGATGGCGCGTTATCACCCGCACGG
>CAMAWU010000008.1 GCA_945862025.1 Ferrithrix thermotolerans DSM 19514
CGTCGCCGCTGAACTTCGATCGGCGCGTCAATATTCTCGGGTTGAGCAGTCGCCCCGCTGAAAAGTTGCCTCTCATATGCGGCGAGAGTCTCTCCAGCGCCGAAGCCAACTTGTTTCAATCCTTGCATCACCGCAACAAGACAATCATCGCGCAGCATCTCAAGTTCACGAATCGTCCTAGATCCTGCCTGAGCGTCTGATTGCGAAACTATTTTCTCAAGCAGCACATCGTCAAGCTCAGGAACATTCATAAATTTAGTCCACGGCCACTTTAGAGTTGGTCCGAATTGTGCCATGAAGTGACGCATTCCGGCCTCGCCGCCAGCAATTCGGTAGACCAAGAAAGTTCCCATAAACGACCATCTCAAACCAGCACCAAAGCGAATCGCATCATCAATTTCTTCGGCTGTTGCAACACCATCATTAACTAGCCAAAGCGCTTCTCGCCACATTGCTTCCATTAATCGATCGGCGACGAAACCATCAATTTCTTTTTTCAACATTAATGGTCGCATTCCGATCAATTCGTAAACATCTCGTGCTCGTTCGCGAGCGATGATCGAAGTTTTATCTCCACCACAAATCTCAACTAGTGGCAAAAGATATACAGGATTAAATGGGTGACCTACAACAAGCCTCTCAGGAAATGTCATGTCTTGTTGTAATAAACTCGGCAGAATTCCTGAAGTTGAAGAGCCAAAAACAACATGGTTCGGGGCAACGCGACTTGCTCGTGCCAGCAACTCTTGCTTTAACTCAACTCGCTCTGGTGCACTCTCTTGAACAAAATCAACATCAGTTGCGGCATCCTCTGGCGTATCAACAAATGTAATCGTGCCTTCTTCGGGTAGAGGCGCAAGCGTGAGTTTGGCGTACGCGCGACGAGCGTTTTCCATCACTTCACCAATTTTGCGTTTTGCTTGTGGATCAACGTCGTAAATTTTTACGTCGTAGCCATTGAGTACGAAGCGAGCAGCCCAGCCACCACCAATAACTCCGCCACCGAGCAGGCCAATTGTTTTAAGTTTTTTGGATGAACTCACGAATGTTTTGTTAGTTGTAGTTTTTTACGCACGGCGTCAGGTCCAATGACATTGACATTCATATTTTCAAGAATTTTCACTGCCCGACCAACAAGGTCAGCATTTGATGCCATCTCACCTCGTGAGAGGTAGATGTTGTCTTCGAGTCCAACACGAACGTTGCCACCAGCAAGTGCCGCCATTGCAACAAATGGCAACTGCATCCGACTGATTGAAAACGCTGAGAATATTGCTCCAGGTGGCAACTGATGAACTAGTGCCATAAATGTCGTTGGGTCATCTGGCGCCCCGTACGCGATCCCCATGCAGAGTTGAATCATTACTGGATCTTCAAGCAATCCTTCTGCAATTAAATCTTTGACCATCACGAGATGCCCCGTATCGAAAACTTCGAGTTCAGCACGTACACCGAGTTTTTGCACTTGTTTGGCCATTGACCGCAAAACACTTGGAGTGTTGACCATGATGTAGTCACCACCAGACGAGAAGTTCATCGTGCCGCAATCAAGTGTGCAAATTTCGGGCTTCAAACGCGCAACATGTGCAAGTCGCTCTGTGGCGCCGACCATGTCGGTGTTAGCAGTGTCAATTGGCAGAACTTTCTCATCACCACCAAGAACGAGATCACCACCCATGCCTGCAGTGAGATTTATCACTACATCCGTATTGGACGATCGAATTCGATCAACTACTTCTGCGTATAAATCAACATCTCTCGAACCCTTGCCAGTTTTTGGATCGCGTACATGAATATGTACGACCGCGGCTCCGGCTTTGGCAGCATCTAGCGCCGATTCAGCGATCTGTTGCGGGGTTACTGGAACCTTGTCACTCTTGCCTGTTGTGTCGCCCGCGCCAGTGACTGCACAAGTAATGAAGACGTCCCAGTTCATAGCAATTAGTTTATAGGACATGACTCAGCGAGGGAAAATCGTCTGGCGACCATCAGTCGAAAAGGCGAAGGTTACTCGGATTCGCGACTTCTCGAAGTTTGAAGAGTTTTCTGATGTTCATCAGTGGTCGGTTGATAAACCCGACGAGTTTTGGGTAAGAATTTGGGAGTTTTGTGGCGTCGTTGGTGAGCGGGGTGAGCGAATTATTGATCGCTTCAATTCTCCAGGCGATCCATCACTTGAATTTATCGCTACGCGATTTTTTCCTGATGCTCAGTTGAGCGTTGTCGAGAATTTCTTGCGCCGCACAGGAGATGGAGATGCAATCGTCGCAATAGATGAGACAGGAAATCGATCAACACGATCTTGGGATGAATTGCGGCATCGAGTGGCGAGTCTCGCGGGTGGGTTGGAAAATCTCGGAGTCGTCGCAGGCGATCGCGTTGTGGCCTGGCTTCCAAATGGAATTGAGGCAATTGAAACAATGCTTGCAGCAGCCTCAATCGGCGCTGTGTTCTCATCATGTTCACCAGACTTCGGAACGCAAGGTGTGCTGGACCGATTTAGTCAGATCTCACCCAAGGTTCTAGTGGCAACTGATTCGTATATATACGGTGGCAAAAAATTCGATTGTCTTGAACGACTTTCTGTAATTCGGACAGGATTGCCAAGCCTCGTCAAAACTTTGTTAGTGAGCCCGAGTGCGATTACACACGGCTCAGACATAACTAGTTACGAAGTTTTTTTGGCTTCGTCAGTAGTCCATTCGGTTCAGCCAAAACGATTCAAATTTGATCATCCGTGGTATGTGCTGTATTCGTCGGGCACAACGGGAGTGCCGAAATGCATAGTGCACAGAACTGGTGGGGTGTTGTTGCAACATTTGAAAGAGCATCAGTTGCATTGTGATGTGCGCCAGGGTGATCGCGTGATGTACTTCACTACAACGGGCTGGATGATGTGGAACTGGCTCGTGTCCGTATTAGCCAGTGGTGCAACAGCGGTGCTTTACGACGGATCGCCTAGTTATCCGACCATGAATCATTTATTTGATATTTGCGAGACTGAGAAAATCTCTCTGCTTGGAACTTCGGCAAAATTTATTGACTCGGCTCGTAAATCGGAAATCTCACCAATTGACTCACATAATTTGCAATCGTTGCGAACTATTTGTTCAACTGGCTCGCCACTCGCGCCTGAGGGATTTGAGTGGATTTATGACAAGGTCGCAAAAGATATTCATCTTGCATCAATTTCCGGGGGTACAGATATCTGTGCTTGCTTCGTCGGCGGTGACCCAACGAGTGCAGTGTTCGCTGGCGAGATACAACGACCGTGCCTTGGTATGGCCAGCGATGTCGTTGACGAGAATGGCAAATCCTTGATAAGTGATTTCAACATTGCAGGAGAGCTTGTTTGTCGAGAACCTTTTCCGTCTGTGCCGCTGGGTTTCTGGGGCGATGGTGCCCTGGGTTTACCAGACCCAAAATTTCCAGGGCCAAGATTTCGCTCTGCATATTTTGAAAGATTTCCAGGAACCTGGAATCACGGTGATTTCGCGTCGTGGACAAGTCACGGCGGCATGGTGATTCATGGTCGCAGCGATACAACTCTCAATCCGGGCGGAGTCAGAATTGGTACGGCAGAGATCTATCGTGTTGTTGAACAGCATTCTGAGGTGCTTGAAAGTCTCGTCTTTGGTCAAGATTTTGAAAACGATGTTCGGATTATTCTTGCGGTGCGACTTGTCGCAGGTGCAACAATGACAGAGCAACTTGTCGTTGATCTCAAATCGCGAATCAGAATTGCGTGCACGCCACGGCATGTGCCAGCCGTTGTGATTGCCGTTGCCGATCTGCCACGCACGCGAAGTAATAAATTAGTTGAACTTGCGGTAATTGATGCGGTTAATGGTCGACCAGTGCGAAACATTGAAGCGATTGCTAACCCGGAAGCTATCACCGCGATAGTGGACGCTTTGAAATGACGAGTAGATAAAAATTTAATATTTATTATTCGGATAGAAAAATTGTAATTACAAATTCGGGGTCAAAGATCTAAGCGAAAGATAATCGTCAAGTTCAAGAGCGTCAAACCCAGTAATGAACAAGGCTTCAGTTGCGCGAGAAAGTTTAATATCGCGTGTTGCATTTGCTAGTGCTTCGCGTAATTCTTGAAGTTGCTTGCTAGTCGTTGTGAGGTTCGTTATTAGTGGCAAACAAGGAACGAGTGGTCCGTTACAGATGATGAATAGTGATGAAATTACCTCGGGAATCACTCTTTTGAGATGGGCAAATGTAACGCTGTCGATTGAAGCAACATCTGCCTCGCCGCGACTCAACATCAGTGCGCTTTCGTAATGCGATTTAGATATCTTGACATCACCGCGCCAAGTTTCTTGCGGACCATGAATCGCAGCGATAAGACTGATCCACCCTGAAAGACTTTCGATGCCATTAACGGCGGCTGTCGAACCCTGAAAATCAAATGGTGTTCCATCTACTCGGCCCAAAACAATACTGCGGTAATAATGGCTTACCGATTCTGGTGTTGAGTGACGAAATGATCCAACTACCCGAACTCGTTGCGATAGTCGCGTGATTAACGGCCATCCACATGTCTGACTGACGGCTAACTCGGGCGCAAGCCACAGAGCCTCGGGATTTTGAGTCCATTGCAATTTTTCTGGCAGCCATTTGGCTTGCGAGTAGACGTTGTCCCAAATCTCGTTCCATGCCCAACGAGTATCTTCGAATGGATAGAAACTGAGTTCGGCTAGTTGTCTTGAATTAGAAGGCACTATCTACAACTTTATTACTACGAGTAGGTGACAGTGCAACAAATGCCAGCCTTGGCGTCGATCTTCTAAGATATTTGGTGTGCGTATCTTAAGTAAAGACTTGGCGACGAAGTCCTTCCTTAGTGTGATTTTTCTCATCTCAGTTCTTGCTCTAAGCGGTTTAGGGACTTTAGATATTGCGGTGATCATCTTGCTCGCTGCGGTACAAGTGTCTTTAGGGTCAAGAATCTGGTCGTATTTTCGAGCGAATCAACAAGTGTCTTTTTCTGAAACTATCGGAATGGGGGCTGCAATCGGATTTGGTTTGTCAATGATTTCAAGCCAAGCATTTCGCACCGTGCTACCGCGATCGGTTTCGTGGATTGTTTTGCCTCTGGCTTTCGCTGTAATTGTGCGCAAAGTTTCTAAAGTACCGCAAATTAGAGTCGAGTCGCAGCCCCGGAAGGCTAATGAGATCTACATCATTATCACTGGCACGATAATCGCGCTGAGTACTTCTTGGTATTGGCTTATTCCAACTGCCCTCGCTGCGTTGTCGGGGACTATCTGGGCATTACTTCGCGAAAATAGAAGCAACCGAACAAAACCGAAAGTTATTTTGAGTCGGCTTCTTGGTTTATTCAGTATTTTCCTCATTGTTCGGGCCGCAATCGTGTTGAATGCGTTGGAGGAAGTTCGCAATCCACTGTGGTGGAGTTATCGATACGCAAAGATTCAGGATCCTGATGTTGTATTTGTTGAGTCGATGATGCGCTCAGTTCGCCTGCTGGGTGGAGGCGAAAGCATTTTTTTTGCTGGCGTAAGACTCCACTACCACTGGTTTTCTTTCGCATGGAATGACACGTTGAATGCCATTGTTGAAACAGAACCATTTGCAATATCAGGTATTGCTGGCCCGGTTCTAGTTTTGTTCGTGATTATGTGTTTGCTTTCGGCAATTGCTGACCGTTTATCAACTAATCGGATTGGCACAATTGCAACAGTTGTTGCAGTATCGGCAATGTGCGCGGGACCGGTACCTTTTCTGCGCGCATTGCATCCATATTCTTACTCGTTTGCTTTTTCGCTGATATATATTTTTGCGATCGTATTGATCTTGCTTAGTCAAGAAACAACAAATATTGTGTCGAATCTTGGATTGACATTTCTATTCTCCACAATGTTGATCGGAAGCAAAGTTACTGCGGCACCGACAATGATTTTAGGAATATTATCTATAAACATCTTCTGTCACTTCACGAAAAATAAACAACGGAATCAGATTTTTGCTATTTCCTTAGCGGCTGCAGCGGCAACTATTTCGGTTTGGTTTTTCGTGTATTTCGCTCCCGAGGCGGAGAAATCAAATTCGTTCAAGCTTGGTGTTGGTGAGATTTTCAAACAAAAGGCATATCTCTCATCTGGGCTAACGACTTTGGTATTTGCCGTTGGGTTCATCAGTCTGTTATTGGTATCTAGTTATTCGCTAATCGGACTGGCATGGATACGTGAACTAACAACTTCTGGGTCGCGTCTTGCGTTGATTTTTGCTGTAGCAGGAGGGGCCGTCAGTCTGGTTATGGCTTTATTGATTTCGGATGATCTTGAGAGTTCGGGCTATTTAATTCAGACTAGTTTTGCTTTATTGATTCCGTTTTCGGTTATCGCATTGTCAAATTCTTCACGGAACTTAATAGTTCGCAAACGAAAACTCTTACTGGGGTTTGTTGTAATCGGTATTTTGTTGGCACGAGTTAGCTGGTCATTAGTTGACAAAGTCAGCGGCAACGCAAATGCTGTCGTTTATAAAACCTCGATAATTATCTTGCTTCCGATTATTGTTTCGTTTCTATTCTTAATTGCTTCGGCTTTATTTGGCCTTACTAAATTCCGTACAGTACTCGTTCTCGTCAGTGCTCTTTTGGTTAGTGCAGGAACCGTTGGAAGTTATGCCGCATTTGCAACTGAGTTTTACCGTGATGGCGTAAATTACAGAGAGTTACATGTCGACGACGCCGACACTATTACTGGCTCAGATGCCTATCGGGAGATGTTGATTTGGCTTCGTAATAATTCGCGAAGTGTCGACTTAGTCGCCACGAATCGATACTGTTCTGATTCGTACGAAACACCACCAGGTTGTCTTTCACTTTGGAGTCTCACTTCAGCAATTTCAATTAGACAAGTGCTTGGCGAAGAAATGCCAGGCACACGTGTAATTGGATACGTTGCGGAGCGTGAGAAGCGCAGGGTGCTGGTTGAGTCTTTTGTCAACCTACCGACTGAGCAGAGTCGTTCTGCTTTGCTTGATTACGGAGTTCATTGGGTGGTCGCTGATTTTGCAGTGACACAAACTCGTGATTGGGGTAATTTCGCTAATTTACGGTTTAAGAACAGCGCAGGTGCAATTCTTGAATTAACTAGTGCAAATTCTTAGTATGTCAAGAATCTCAAAGCTTTACGAACCGATGCGCGAGAACGTGATCACACAATTTTTGATCGCTAATATAATTTTTGCGTTGCTATTTCGATTGTGTGAATTAAACCTCATAGATGTTGTTCAAATTTTGTTTGTAGTCAATGTGCAAATTGTTCTTGGTGGACTCACCTGGATGAATTTTCGACGGGGTAAGAGTATTCCGTTGGCCGAATTTGTCGGCATGGGTGGCGCAATTGGATTCGGACTCGCAATATTGTCAAGCCAGATTTTTCGCACAATCTTGCCACAATCAGTTGCTTGGTTAATTTTGCCCGCACTTGTTTCTGTTATTTGTCGGATTCAAGGCTCAAGATCAATCAAAGAAGTTGCTGCCGACATTGGTTACGACGCTGACACTGGAGTCATCTTTGCTGCAACACTAATTGCGCTCAGCACTTCTTGGTACTGGTTGATAAGCACAGCGGTTTCTGTACTTTTGTGGGCTATTTTCTTTCGTTTACGCCAACACCGAACGTCGAGCAGTTTCTTTAAATCCAAGAGCCATATCGCTCTGCTGATCTCTGCATTAATAATTTCAATTCGCGCGTTGAAGCATCTCTCGTTATTAGATCAAATTCGTAATCCTCTGTGGTGGAATTTGCGTTTTGGAGTGTTGCAGGATCCTGATCAAATTTTCTACGAGTCAATGGTTAATTCAACTCGTTTGTTAGGCAACCAAGGCAACATCTTTTTTACTGGACTCAACTTTTATTACCACTGGTTCAGTTATGCATGGGAGAGCACTCTTAGTTCGCTGAACGAAACACAACCTTTCGTAATAACTGCCATTGCTGGACCTGCAATCGTTTTGCTTGTTTTGCTCTGTCTGGTGTGCACAGTCGCCAAAAGAATTTCATCCAATGCGCTTAGCGGTCCAGCAGCGGTTTTGGTCGTCTCGATGATGTGCGCGGGACCAATACCGTTCCTGCGTGTTTTACACCCATACTCCTTTTCTTTCAACTTTAGTTTGATATTTCTTTACGCGATATTGGTCGTGTTGTTTACAAATACTGAAATCAAGACTGCACATTTATTCTTTATTTTATTTTATTTATGTGTTTGTCTTTTTGGAAGCAAGGTTTCGTTCGTCCCAATCTTGGTTATCGGCTCGTTTTGCAATGTCCTGTGGTCGCTAAAAACTGCTCAAAGAGTTACACAGGCAGCAGCGGTATTCGGTGCGTCAATCTTGGCTACTGTTGCTTGTTTCTCAACGATGTACAGTCTCAGCAGTAATTCTGGCTCGAACTATCATCTTTCATTTGCTGACATTTTGTGGCAAAAAGCGAATATCGAACAACAACTTCCCATTTATATTGTTTTAGTCTCGTTTGTATTCGTAACTACGATTCTGATTCTTCCGACATTAGGAGTTTTTCTAACGAGAAGCGTTTTTCAAATTGAACGACAACCAGGAATTGTTGTTGCAGTTTCGGCAGGAGTCTCTGGATTAATTCTCGGTTTCCTGCTGTCTGATCCGGCGGAATCAAACGCATATTTCATTCAGGCTGGATTAGCACTTTTGGTTCCGATTTCTGTTGCGATTGCTTTACATAGATTCAACTTAAATAACTTTCGGACTCAGATATTCTTCGTCGTTTCATTTTTCTTCAGTGTCGAAGGTGCGCGATTGTGGCCACGTACATATCGCGGGATAACTGGTGAGGGTTTAAGTCCATTTATTAAAACATCGTTAACGATGGGAATACCAACTTTAATTCCAATCTTTTGTTTCGTGTTAGTGCGTTACTTACCTCAGTTAAGGTTTGCGGTTAAATCAACGCAGTTTTTGGTGATTTTATTAATCGTGTCTTCTGCTGGTTCGTATTATGCCAACGCTGGTGAGTTTTTCAATAAAGGGGTATGGGCGGCTAACAATGTCCAATTCGCCAACGCAGATGTGATCAGCGGATCGCCTGCGTACAGAAACCTGTTGTTGTGGTTACGAAATAATTCGGAGTTGTCTGATCTCGTGGCGACTAATAGATATTGCTCGGTGTCAACAGATCTGCCATCAGAGTGTCAGGCTTTATGGAATCTAACCTCAGCGATAAGCGGTCGACGAATGCTTAGCGAGGGTGTATGGACAATTGTTACCATTTCTGGTCTTGAGTCAGAACTCGCAACGCGTGTTGACCTTGTCGATAGCTTTGTCGATCAGCCCTCTTTGCAGAATCGCTCTGCTTTGCTTGATTACGGTGTTCGTTGGGTGGTGGCTGATTTTGCAGTTGCAAAGAATCGTAATTGGGGAGAGTTCGCTGAAGTGCGCTTCGAAAATAAGGCTGGCGCAATTCTTGAGCTTGTGCAGTAGAGAGGCTTTTTAGATTTAAGGATGCAAGCCACGCATACGATGCGAATCAGCAATCGTCTTTACTCCTAATACTGATGCCGCCAATCGATAAGGAATTTTATTTTCGGTCGAAAATGAGTGAAGCCGATTAAACGCTCCTTGCATCAGCGATATCACTTTTTCGTTGACCTCGTCTTCGTTCCAACTTAAGTGTGCGAAGTTTTGGCATTGCTCTAAATAGCTACAGGTGACTCCACCTGCGTTGGCATAAACATCTGGCACGACAATAATGTTGCGACTTTGTAAAACTTTGTCAGCCTTAGGCGTCAATGGACCATTTGCCCCCTCGACAACAAGTCGAGCTTTAATCTGGTTGGCGATAAGTTCATCAACGGCATCACCGAGAGCGCAGGGCATAAGAATGTCGCAATCTGCCGCGAAAATGCTCGATGCACCCGCGAGCCCATTGCCTATCAAGTCACCTGCACCAGTTTCAATCACACTTTTTGCGCCTTCGCGAATTTTAGAATCAACTTGTGCGATATCTATTCCGTTTGAATTATGAATTGAACCACCAACATCGGCGAGAGCAACAATTTTCGCTCCACGCGCATCGGCCAATCTCGCTGCCCAAGCGCCAACTTGACCGTATCCTTGAATCGCAATTCGTGAGCCGCTGAGGGACATTCCAATTTTTCCGCATGCTAGAGAAGCGGCTTCGACAACGCCTCGACCTGTAGCCGATTCGCGGCCAAGTGATCCACCAAGTTCAATCGGTTTACCTGTTACAACTCCTGGAACAATATGTCCGACACTGGCGGAGTATTGGTCAAGAATCCATGCCATTACTTGAGAATTCGTTCCTACATCCGGCGCCGGGACATCTTTGTCTGGTCCAAGAAAAGGAATCAACTCCGAAACATAACGTCGTGTAATTCGTTCAAGTTCGCCAATAGACAAAACTTTCGGATCAATTGCGATGCCACCTTTCGCGCCGCCAAGGGGCAGGTTCATGATTGCGGTTTTCAGCGACATGCCAATTGCAAGTGCTACAACTTCATCACGAGTTACTCCTGGGTGATAGCGAATTCCGCCTTTGGCAGGCCCCCGAGTTGTGTTGTGGTGCACTCTCCAGCCAACAAGGTGATCACGATTTCCATCGTCGCGTCGAAACGGAATTGAAACTTCCAGTACACGTCGCGGAGCAATAATCGTTTCGATCAATCCGTCCTCAAGCCCGAGCCATTCACCAGCCTGACGCACTCTAAATTCTGCAGAGTCAAGTGATAATTCTTTAGCGATCTTTTTTGTGCTCATACATTGAAGCCTGCCACATCTCCTAACTTTGGTAATTGGCAATAGGAAACGCCAACTAGTTAACGGGGCGAAGGCGCGGCCATTTTCCAATTTTACTTAAACCAATAAGCGTTTGAGCCATATCGTGAGGTTCAACAGGATGGCTAATCAAATATCCCTGTGCTTGGCTACATTGCAAATCGCCAAGTGCGTGCAGTTGCTGGACAGTTTCAACGCCTTCGGCAACGACATCCAAACCAAGCGATTGCGCCATCACAATTATTGTTTTGACGAGAGTTCGCGCACTGTTATCGATTGCCAAACTACTCACGAAAGATTTATCAATCTTTAATCGATGAATTGGGAATCGTTGCAGAAAAGATAAAGACGAATAGCCTGTTCCGAAATCGTCAATCGCAATACGAACCCCAAGCGATGATAACTCTCGAAGAGTTTTGAGTGCTTGATCCGGCTGAGTAATCATCATGCTTTCAGTGACTTCAAGCCAAAGTTGTTCGGCTGGCATATTTGAGCGAGTTAGAGCCTCGTTGACAACGGCGACGAAATTTGGATCATGTAATTGGCGTGATGAGACGTTCACCGACATTGTTGCATCAGGTGCACAAATTTCTTCGGTGATCCAATTTCGTAAATGAATCAGTGCCTCTAACAGTGCCCAGCCACCAATAGGAACAATTATTCCTGTGTCTTCGGCTATTGGGATAAATTCGGTGGGTGGAACTACTGTTCCGTCTTGCGTTGTCCAGCGCATCAATGCTTCAAACCCAGTCACATCACCCAAATCAATGTCAATTATTGGTTGATGCACAAGTCGTAACTCGCGGCGTTCTAGCGCGCGATAGAGCGCAGTCTCAGTCGCCAGCCGCTGCTTGGCACGTTGATGCATTAACTCATCAAAAATGGCAACACAGTTTCGGCCTGCATCTTTAGCCCAATATTTGGCGGTGTCAGCGTTGCTCAAAAGATCGGCGCTCGATCTCGTTTGAGTGGGGCGGTACGTTGCCACTCCGATGCTGGCAGAAATTAAAACATCGCCGTGACTCAATGTGAATGGAGTTAGCAATTGCGCAAGAATTTGGTCTGCTAAAACGACTGAGTCAATGGCAGTTTTGGTCTTCACATCAAGAACTACGAACTCGTCTCCAAAAAGTCTCCCAACTAGTCCGCGATCAGCTATTGACGCGCTAATGCGTCGCGCGATCGCGATTAATAACTCATCTCCGATCGAATGTCCATGGCTCTCATTAATATTCTTGAAACGATCAATATCAATTATTAAGACCGTCGGCAGGCAACCGGTTGCCGAAGAGACTTCAATAGCAACAGATAACTGTTCGAGAATTAGAGATCGATTCGCGAGGTTAGTAAGTTCGTCTAATTTGCTTGCGTTGATTAATTCTTTTTTGTTTGCTGTAAATGATCGAAAAGCGAAAATTATGCGAATGGTGATTGCAGTGAACAATCCAATCAAAGAAACTCTGCTCACTTGAACACTGAAAGAGTTTGAAGTTTGATCAGGGGTCGTCATTAGATAAATAAGGAACGATGGGACAATTGTTGCAGTAAGTAAAACCACTCGGTTGTAGTTACCTGATCTTGGTTGCAAAACGATTTTTGAAAAAGGTATTTTTTTATATTTGCTCATCGCAGAAATAATGCACATCAGAATTAATAGCGACACAGAAAAAACAAAGGGAAAATCAACAGTTTTGGTCGAGAACTGATAAGTACCTGAAAGGTCGATTACCAGTACTGAGTTGCCGATGAGCAGTGATGTCATCAGTGCCGAGACGATCCAAATAATAACACCGTGATGACTGATGCTTATCTTTACGGCAAAGGTCAACCAAACCAAAACAACAAAAAAGACAATTATGAGCGGCAGAAAGAAGTTGAAATTTATGAAATTGTCAAAAGTCTTAAGGTTCTTACACAAGACGGCGCTCCACAGAAAAAACCAGGCGGCAATTGCGACCAAGATAGCGTCCGACATGTATTCAACGATCTGTGCTTTGTTTGCCCAGTGGACATTCCGCAGAACTGTAATTAGTAAGAGAAAATGAATTCCAAAGAAAATCGCAGTAAGTAAAAACTGCACCATTTCATTGATCTCAGATGGGGCCGAAACGATGTAGGCAGGTGTGGTTGCGAGACATCCAATGCCAAACAAGCTAATAATCGAACGAGAGACTACAGATCCTCGATTATCAACAGTCTCAGACATCATAAAAACGGTACTACATAGCATTAAAGAAGGATCTTCTTTATTAGATAGTGTTTACATCTAGATGAGCGTTTCTGAAGCCGTAGCGACGGTGGTTGTTCCAGGTTCGCATTTGATGGCAGGCATGCTGGGCGAGCGTGACGCTAATTTGCGTCTAATAGAAAAAGCCTTTCCATCAACGCAGATAACGGTTCGGGGGAACGAAGTCTCGATCTCAGGGCAAGAAAGTGAATTGGTTCGACGGTTGTTTGAAGAACTTGGCGGGCTATTGCAAAGTGGTGAGAATCTTGATCTTGTGGTCGTGTCACGAAGTATCGACATGGTTCGATCAAATCAGAATCCCACTTCGGTTTTAACAGAAGATATTGTCCGTCTAAGTCATGGTCGGCCAGTGCGAGCGAAAACTTCTGGTCAGAAGCGTTATGTAGATGCAATCCGGGAAAATGTAATCACATTTGGTCTCGGTCCTGCAGGAACCGGTAAGAGTTGGTTGGCAATTGCAATGGCAGTTCAGGCGCTTCAGACCAAAGCAGTGCAGAAGATTATTCTCACGCGACCCGCAGTTGAAGCAGGCGAGCGACTTGGGTTTCTGCCCGGCGATTTGATGGCCAAACTTGATCCGTATTTGCGACCTCTTTACGATGCGCTACATGACATGGTTGGGGCTGAAGGCGCATTGAAACTTGCTGAAAAGCAAATTGTTGAAGTGGCGCCTCTTGCGTATATGCGCGGTCGAACGCTTAATAATAGTTTTATAATCTTGGACGAAGCACAAAATGCAACTCCCGAGCAAATCAAAATGTTTTTAACACGAATTGGTTTTGGGTCAAAAGTTGTCGTTACTGGTGACACGACACAGGTTGATATTCCTGATAATCGTAGCGGGCTGGTCGGTTTAGAAAATATCCTCCAAGGTATTGATGGCTTGACTTTTGTGCATTTGGATGTTCGCGATGTTGTAAGACACCGAATTGTTTCCGACATTGTTGCCGCATATGAAAGCAAACTCGGCAACACGGCTAATAATCGTGCCTGAGCCTCACATAAAACGCACTGGTCCGCGGAAAGTCGGTGGTGAGGGCGAGATTGAAATTTTCTGTGCTGATGAACAATCTGATTGCTCAATTGATGTTTTGAAATGCCGTCAATTGGCGGAAGAAATTCTGCGCGCACAAGGTGTCCGCGGTTCAGTTGAACTAACACTCATGTTCGTTCCTGAATCGACGATTGCAGGGCTGAACGAACAGTACATGAATAAGGCTGGCTCAACAGATGTTTTGGCCTTCCCACTAGACGTAGTTGAGGCTATGCACTCTCCTGGTCCGTCTGCCATCTCTCGTGGGCCAGAGCGACCGTCACTTGACCTAAGCGATTTGCCTATTCTGCTTGGTGACGTGATTGTCTGCCCTGCAGTCGCTAATCGTCAAGCACAACAGCACGCTGGAAATTTTGAAGACGAAATTGCGTTATTGATTTGCCATGGAGTGTTGCACGTACTTGGGTTTGACCACGACACTGAAGAAAAAGCCAACATCATGCAGAGCCGTGAGCGGGAGTTACTTGAGATTCATCATTGGCAAGCCACGATGCCCGAATCATTCCGCAAGGTGTACGAATTGTGATTTACTCGACGGCGCCTACGAATAGTGATGTTTGGATGCTTGTAATTATTTGCGGTCTTCTCGTAGGTCTCACTTTCTTGTCATTGGCAGAGATGAGCCTGTCTCGAATCACTAAACAAAAGGCGCAAGCACTTGTTGAGCAAAATGCCAAGAGTGCGAAAATGATTCTTAAACTTGCCGCTGAACCAACGCGATGGGTTAACCCGCTGTTGTTGACAGTGAATATATTTCAAACAGTTCAAGCAACTCTAACTGGCGTAGTCGCCGGACGACTTTTTGGTGCCGCCGGAGTAATCGTTGGGGTGGCATTAAACGTAATTATTTTCTTCGTACTCGCGGAGGCAGTGCCAAAGACTTACGGTTTGCTTCATCCAGTCCGCGGTGCAACTATTACTGCCAGACCTGTGACAGCGATAGTTGGATTTTTGCCACTTCAAATGATGTCGCGTTGGTTGATCAAACTCACAAATGTAATTGTTGGCGGTAAGGGACTAGCAGCCGGTCCATTTATCAGCGAGCAAGAGTTTCTTGGAATAGTGGAGGCCGCAGCACAGGACTCAGTTATCGAGCATGAAGAGCGTGAATTAATAGAATCTGTCATCGAGTTTGGTGACACAATTGTTCGTGAGATCATGATTCCTCGACCGGATATTGTGACGATTAATGACGATCTCACCGTGTCAAATGCATTAGACATAATTGTTGATAATCAGTTGAGTCGGCTTCCTGTTTTGCGAGCGGATGATGATGACCAAGATGACCTAGTCGGCGTTGTTTTTGCAAAAGATTTATTCGCAGCAGACCGATCAGGACGCGGGAGCGAATCTATAAAAAATTTGCTACACAATGTAGAGGTGGTTCCTGAAACGAAACTTGTTTCAGATTTGATGCGTCAGATGCAGGCAGAAAAATTTCATCTTGCGATGGTTGCCGATGAATACGGACTATTGGCTGGTCTCGTGACGCTGGAGGATTGCTTAGAGGAGTTGGTTGGTGAAATCGGGGATGAACATGATGAAGATGATCTTTCAGTGCAACGTCAAGCCAATGGTGATTGGTTGGTGATTGGTGTAACAACAATTAACCGACTCAACGAAGTTCTTGATTTCAAAATTAGTGAAGACGAGTATGACACTGTTGGTGGACTTGTTTTCGGTTTATTGGGTCACGTGCCTGAAGTTGATGAATTCATTGTGCACGATAAATTACGCTTCAGCGTTGAAGAACTTGACGGACGACGAATTCAGACAGTGCGAATTTCAGCGCATCACTAGTCGCGGTTAGTCTTTAAATTATGGAGATTTCACTTAAAGGTAAGACAGCATTAGTCACTGGCGCATCCCGAGGCATCGGCAAAGCAATTGCTAAAACGTTTGTTGACGCCGGAGCACAAGTAATGCTTACATCCCGAAAAGAAGATGCATTGCGCGCAGTCGCAACTGAGATCAAGGGAGAAACTGCGGTGTTCGCGGCAAACACTGGAGACCTAGAACAAGGCCAAGCATGCGTTGAAGCGACAATTCAGCGGTTCGGCAAGATTGATATTCTCGTCAACAATGCGGCAACCAACCCTTATTATGGCGAGACTTTAGGCGTTGATTCATCGCGATTTGATAAGACATTTCAAGTCAACTTAAAAGGTCCGCTTTTTTGGAGTCAGGCTGCATGGAATGCGTCTATGAAAAATAATCCAGGTGTGATTCTAAATATTGCCTCCGTCGGCGGTTTGCGTGCCGAACAGGGTTTAGGGGTTTACAACTTAACAAAAGCGGCGATCATTCATCTCACAAGCCAGTTGGCGTGCGAATTGGGGCCAACTCGCGTAGTAGGAATCGCTCCTGGTCTTGTAAAAACTATGTTCGCCTCGGTGCTAGTTGAAAACTTTGGCGACAGGCTCGCCGCGGCTTTGCCAACTAAACGACTCGGCGAACCACAAGACATCGCAAACTTGGCATTGTTTCTCTGCTCTGATTTAGCTTCTTGGATAACCGGGGAAACTTATGTAATCGACGGCGGCGCAGGAGTTCGTTCAGGTTCGATGTAGATGGAATCTAGTTTTTAATCAGTTCATCGATATTTGAGAACAGTCGCTCAACAACATATTTTGATCCAGCCTCAGTTAGATGACCGTAATCCCAAACAATAAGGTCAGTGTCAAGGTTTGGCCCAACCATTGTTAAGCATTGGTCTTTTTCGCACAGAATTTCATCCATTGAGAGATAGGTGACTCCTTTTGGATACTTAAATGAAGCGATGTATTCCATTGTTCCCGGTGGGTCATTATCGATGCGCTGTCGGGGCAAGCGAAGAGGAATTGGTAATTTTTTTTCAGCGAAATTCCTGGATAAGAATCTTGGCAGTCCTAGGTCTGCGGTACCCCATACAGGAATTTGACCAACAATAATAATCTTCTGGATGCCGATCCTGTTCAATTCAGAAATATAATTCAATAGTTGTTTTTCTAGCGAGCCACTTCGAGACACTTCAGCCCAATACTGATCAATCACTACTATTTGTGGTTTTACGTTAGCTATTGCTTTCAAAACTTCATTATTTAATTTCACACAAGATTTGTCTTGATGAGGTAAAACGATTTCAAAAATACAATCTCTAGTGGTGGAGCCGATTAAGTTGATATTTCTTGTTGCTAAGAAAGGTTTGAGACCGATTCGAAGAGATGCTGAATGAGAATCACCGATTAGAAAAACCGTTGGATTTGTTTTAATTTCCGGAATGTAACAATCTTGACGGATAAACGTTCTGACGGTGATTTCTTTACGGAATCTCAAACAGGTCTTGTCTTGATCCGCTCGTCCAACCCATTGAATTTTTTCAAGTGTGTAACTCGCATCCCTTGGCTCAGACTGAAATGCGAGACGATAAGCGGGTAAAAAGCTGATTGCCAAAAGTGCGATCAAAAAGCCCAAGGAGGGGATTCTCTTTAGCGAACCGAACCGAATTGGATTTTCAAAAAGTTTGGTACTCAGCCAAGCAATGCCGATTGACGCGATAACCGTAGCAACTGTGAGTGGTTTGTTCGTTAGTCCGGGATGTAATTGACGTAAAAGAAAGAGGGCTGGGAAATGCCATAAATAAAGTGAATAACTAATCTTGCCGAACCAGACAATAATTGAATTTGATAGGAGCACCTTGTTGATCGTTTGATTGGGACCCGCAATAATGATCAGACATGTTCCAAATACGGGGAGAAGTGCCCAGTAACCTGGGAAATAAGAGCTCTCGTGGATGAAGACAAATCCAAAAACTATAAAAGCCAACCCGACCAAAGACGTGATCGGTCGTATAAAAACTTTTCGGGTTGCTAAGTTCAATCCACTGGGGGCTACGAATAGACCGATAGACGCTCCTGCCATAAGTTCCCAAACGCGGGTATGGGGATAGTAGAACGCAGTGGGAATATCTTCGACATAATAGATTGTTATTAAATTCGCGGAAAATGAAGTCACTAAAATAACTAGGCTCATTAATTTGATTGATTTGATTTCTCTATATTTATAAGCAGCGAAGCAGGCAAGCGGCCAAAACAAATAGAACTGTTCTTCTATTGCTAAAGACCAAAGATGCAAAAGTGGATTGAGCACTTGAGCGCCAAAGTAGTCAGCTTCGCCGATACTAGAATAATTCGAAGTGAAGGTGGAAGCCCGAATCAAATTCTTCAATAATTCGCGCCGAAGATAAGGACTTAACACAATCGAGAAGACAACACCACTAACGGCAAGTACCAAAATTAAACTTGGCAAAATTCGTCTGATTCTTCGTGACCAAAACTGAATAAAGGAGAAACTGCCGTGTGCTAATTCATTTGAAATAATTGAAGTTATTAGAAAACCAGAAAGTACGAAGAAAATATCTACACCGATAAAACCACTCTCAAATAATGGAATATCTGGTGCCGCGTGGTTTGCGACTACTGCTAGTACCGCTATCCCACGTAAACCGTCAATATCTTTGCGATAAATCACGAAGCAAGGCTAGTTTAAGCGCCGAGCGCTGAAGGTTCAATGTAGATTTTGTTTGCGCGAAGGAATACTGGGCCCAAAATGCAGAGGGCTGTTAGCAATATTGCTGCTGAAAGTAAATAAGTGGCGCGCAATCCATAGTTGAATGCGATCTGCCCTCCGATTAGTGCACCGATTGCAGTTGTGCCAGTTCCGATAAACCGATACACACTGTTGACACGGCCGAATAATTCTGCTGGGATCAGTCGTTGCCTTGCGCTCACCGTTATCACATTCCACATAGTGCTAGCGATTGACATTACGACGCCGCCGATAGCGACGGCCCAGATGTGCGGAAACAATCCAGGAATAGCATCTGACAAACCAAACACGAAATATGAACTCAATATCGCAGTCGCCATCCCGAGTTTTTTGCCGAAGTATTCGCCAAACAGTCCTCCTAAAACCGAACCGATAGAAATAGTCGCGAGCAACAGTCCGAATCCCTTGGCGCCAAGCCCTAGTTCATCGCGTGCAAATTTGACGAAGATAGCTTGAGCAAACATTCCACACATATTTGCTAAACCGAGCATGATCGCTAAAGTGCGCAACAGTTTATGCGACCAAAGCCAACCAAATCCTTCACGAAGATCATGCATGTATGAATTATTTGAAAACGCAGATGGATAATTTGCTTTGACTCGGAGTGACTTAATCAGAAATGCGGCTATCAGTAAAGCGAATGCATTTATTGCGAATGGTGCGCCAATTGCGATGGCAAAGACCCAAGCACCAAGTGGTAATCCAATAAATCCGTTGCTGACAATCTGAGATATAAAGAGTCGTGAATTGGCCTTCTCGAGTTGATCGGATGTCACTATCGCGGGAAGGATTGCTTGGGAGCTCATATCAAATAGCAACTCGCAAACTCCGAGAGCGGCGCTTGCTAAAACGAGAAGATAAATCGACAGTGTGTTTGTTATCGCGGCGAACGAAACAGCAGCGAAAATAAGCGCTCTTACGAGATTTGCGTTGATCATCACACTCTGTCTATTTGTGCGATCAAGAAATACGCCTGCAGGAAGAGATAGCAGCAACCAAGGCAACATCGCAGCGAATGAAACAGTTGAAATCAATCGCGTATCGTCGGTCATTGACAAAGCCAGGAGCGGCCCTGCCGACACAATCATGCCGTCACCAAGGTTCGAAACCGTGCTGGCAGAAAACAGGCGCCAGTATTGGTTTGTTAGTGGAGAAACTGAATCCTGGTGTTCGTGCTTACTCATAAACCAAATCACTGACACGAACTTTGCCAAGCGCGTTGCGTGGAATTTCTTGTAACCAGTAAATCTTTTTTGGCGCTGAGTAATCGGGCAGAGTGTCGCTCAAGAAATCTCGAACATCACTCAACGATAAATTAGTCGTGCTGTCTTTTCTGACGATCCACGCAGTCACAGCGTTACCCCAAGTCGGGTCGGGTACTCCCTTGACACATACATCGCCGATATTTGGGTGAAGCATTAGTGCGCGCTCTACCGTGCTCGGCCATACTTTGTGAGCACCCGAAATGATTAGATCATCTTTACGACCAAGAACTCTGAGTTGACCATCAGTGTCAATTTCTCCTAGATCTGCCGTTGCAAACCAACCGTCAATTGATTTCGGATCCGAACCGTCGCGATAGTTGCGAAATAACATCTTTCCGCGAATTTCAATTTCCTCTTCGGTATTGATCCGAATTTCTGCTCCCTCTAAAGCGAGTCCGTTGTAGGCAATGCCTCCCATACTTTCTGTCAATCCATAAGTTGTGATCGCGTTTGTTGGAAGTGCATCAATCATTGCTGATCCACCAACAAGAACAGCTCGAAAATTCGAAACATCAACCCGTTGCAAAATAGTTGGTACAAGTGATGTCAGCGTTGCTCCGTGATTAAGGGCATTCGCAATAGTGCTACTTAGCGCACGAGGTTCGATTGTGAGTTTTGATCCGTAGTGGAGTGCCCGAAGAACTACAGAAAGCCCACCAACATGAGCGAGTGGTAAACAAGAAAGCCAATGATCGGTGTTTGAACAATCAATACGGTCCCCGCCAGCAACTACTGCGGCGAGTATTGAATCGTGAGTATGAACGACGCCTTTTGGTGCACCGGTTGACCCAGATGTCGCTACGACCAATGCATCACCGACTTCCACAGCAAATCCTGAGGAAGTTGCCGACACATTTCCCTGTTGGTCAATAACAAAAGATGCTCCTAACTGGCTGATCAACTGTTGCTTGGCAATAACCGGAAGGCGTTGATCAATTGGCAATATCGCGTCGCCATTATCCCAGACCTTCTTCATTTGATCAACAAAAAATCGCCCTGGAGTAATGTCTAAAGCAACGAGTGACGGCATCCGAGTATCGTAGATGTTTATTGTTAAGTTTGCAGTGTGCAAAAACAAGCAAAGATGAATTTGAAAATATGGATCAACGGTGCCCGCCCACGTACATTGCCTGCGGCGATCGCCCCAGTCTTGGTTGGGGCAGCGTGTGCTCGAGCGAACGTTTCAGGTGCTAAAAGTTCAGTTGATTCGCTGAATATTTTTTATGCGTTGATCGTGAGCCTTTCGTTGCAGGTCGCAGTTAATTATGCGAACGACTATTCAGATGGTGTGCGTGGAACTGATCGACAAAGAGTTGGACCGATGCGACTCGTTGGGTCAGGATCAAAATCTGCAAAGGCTGTGAAGTTGGCTGCATTTATTGCGTTTGGCATTGCGGCGTTATTTGGATTTGTTCTCGCAGCAACCACGAGTTGGTGGCTGTTATTAGTTGGTGTTGCCTGCTTTGCGGCAGGATGGTTTTACACGGGTGGTTCGAAACCCTATGGATATTATGGTTTTGGGGAACTTTTTGTTTTCATTTTTTTTGGAGTCGTCGCCACAACTGGGACAACTTTCGTTGCAATTGAAACTGTTTCGTCAGTCAGTTTGATTGCGTCTATCGCAGTTGGTTGTTTGGCGTGTGCGCTATTGGTAGTAAACAATTTGCGCGATATCCCTGGTGATACTGAATCTGGAAAGAAGACTTTGGCGGTTCGAATTGGCGATCTGCGCACCCGACACGTTTACTATTACTTATTATTTGCTGCGACTGTTGCAATCGTGATCATGTCGCTCAACCATCTGAGTTCGTTGTTGGGATTATTTGGGTTGATTGCAGCGCTACCAGCGATTCGCAAGATTCAACGAGGCGCAAGTGGTAAAGACTTGATTTCTGTACTTGGTATTACTGGTCGAACTCAAATGCTCACTGCAATATTATTAAGCATCGGGATCGTAATTAAGTAGCAGGCGAGTTAATTAGATAGAAAATTATTCAGTACATCTTCAGTAATTTTGGGCTGTTCAAGATGCGGCGAGTGTCCCGAATGCGCAATGATTCTAAGTTGTGCATTATCACCAATCTCATCAACTAATCGTTTAGCGACTGCGACAAACTTCGAGTCGTCTGCGCCAGCAATCACTAACACTGGCATTTCTAATTCGCTTAGTCGTGACCATGATGGCTGTTGTTTGCCAGCACCACACAGTCGCAGACTTGAAGATAGACCCATAGCGGTATTGCCTAATCGAAGCTCCCGCTGACTATTTTGACCTGATAGTCCCGCAAACATCGGTTGTGCCAACCATTCAGTAATGAACTGCGGAACACCAATTTGTTCAATATGATTTGCAAGATCTTCATCAGTTGCGATGCGAGTTTGCCTGTCGACCTTGTCCTCAATTCCAGCAGTGCCACTGATCAATACAAGTCGTTTAACTTTTTCGCGGTGGGTCAGTGCTGCGGTCAAGCAGAATCGTGCTCCCAATGAATAACCAATGTAATTTGCAACATCGGCGATCTCGACAATCGCATGTGCACCTGTTTCTAGGTTGAAAGAGATATCTGTCGAGTCTCCATGATTAGGCAGATCAATCGCAATCATTTCAAATTTTGAACTCAAGTTGCTTGCAAGATGCAGCCACGATTCTTTAGTCTGTGTGAAACCGTGCAACAGTGCAACTCTTTCGCCCACACCGACAGTTGACGACGCAAGCATTAAGAACTTGTTGACTGTTCGGCCAACCGTCGAATAATACGCTCGAACATCTCGCTGTCTTGAGCTCCGGGCACAGACCATTGTTCGTCAAAAACATAAGTAGGCACCGCTGTAATGCCAAGTTTATGCGCGCGCTCTAGATTGCTATTTAACAAATCCACACTCAAGTCCGATTCAAACATCTGTACGACTGCTGTCCCGCTCATACCAAAGTTAATTCCGATGTCAGTGAGCACGTCTATATTCGAAATATCTTTGCCATTACAAAAATACGCGATCATCAGTTGTTCTTTAAGTTTGGTGTGATCTAGCGCTGTCGTTTGACAAAGTGCAATTAGTTGATGCGCGCGAGATGTGTTGGCGCGTAACGCTATATCTAAATTAAAATCGATCCCTTCTGACGCGGCAATTTTGGTCACATGTGTCAAAATCTCGTCGGCATGCTCGTTTCCACCAAATTTTTTGGCGTACGCTTCACGGACTGGGGTCGGTGTGTCCTGTGGTGCTGTTGGATCAAGTTGAAATGGCCGGTACACAACCTCAAGATTAAGTTCTATTCCTGACGATGTGAGGTTTGCCACAGCCCTGTCAAATCTACGTTTACCGATGTAACACCAAGGGCAAATCACATCGGAGAAGATTTCGAGCCTCATTCCTGCCACGATAGAGGCATGACATCCTTGGCGGCTACAACTGCTACTTTTTGCGCAACCCTCGTTGACGAATGGGCGAGTTGCGGCGTGCGCCATGCCGTGATCTCGCCAGGCTCGCGTTCGACACCGATGGCGATGGCGTTGGCTGCGCGAGAAGATTTTCACTTACATGTTTTTCACGATGAGCGCAGTGCATCATTCGCTGCAATCGGAATTGCAAAAGCATCTGGTCTTCCGGCAATTCTGTTGTGTACATCTGGTACAGCAGCAGTCGAATTTCACTCAGCGGTGGTAGAGGCAAACCACGCTGAGGTGCCGATTTTAGTTTGCACGGCCGACAGACCTCCCGAACTACAGAATGTTGGCGCTCCACAAACGATAAATCAACAGAATTTATATGGCGACTCTGTGCGATTATTTCATAATTCTGGGGTGCCAAATAGTCGGGAGTCACGTACTTGGCGATACTTGGCTCAGGAATTATTTAACGCATCTTTGGGACAAATCCGAGGACCTGTTCACTTGAATCTTCAGTTTCGCGAGCCATTAGTCGCCGAGGCAAATACTTTGCCGAAGAAGATTTCGGTTATTAAAAATCAATTGTTAAATCAAGAAATCGGATTTTGGCAAAAAAGAAAACTACTTCGGCTTTTAAAAAATCAGCGTGGGGTCGTTATCGCGGGATTTGATACGTACGAGCCAAAAGCGGTTTTGGAATTAGCAACCAAACTTGGCTGGCCTATTTTCGCTGACCCGCGCAGTGGCACTCGGGTTGTGGGCGAGGCAGTGGTTATTGCTGCAATGGACTCGCTATTGCGAGACAATGAATTCGCCAAGTCGCATAATCCAAGTGTCATTTTAAGAATTGGGTCGCCACCAGTATCAAAGATTGTCAACGCATGGTTGGCAAAGTGCGATGTGCCGCAGATTGTAATTACGAGTTCGCCGAGGCTCGTCGATCCAGAACGAAAAACCACAGTACATGTTGTTGGTGAAGTCACGCAGATTTGTAGCTCATTAATCGCACAAGTCAAGGCGACAAATCAAAATTGGTTGGATAGTTGGTCCAATGCCGAAAGCAAGGCGCAACTTGCGATTAATCATGCTTTGATAAGTGAGCCCGCAATCAGCGAGCCAGCGATTTCGCGAACTATATATAGAAATATTCCCGACGGTTCTAACCTATTCGTCTCTAGTTCGATGCCGATTAGAGATATCGAATGGTTCGCTGCGCCAAGATCACGAATTAAAGTTCACGCTAATCGTGGAGCGAATGGGATTGATGGTGTTGTTTCTACTGCTGTTGGGGTCGCTTTGGCCAGCAACGCTCCGACTTTTCTGTTGATCGGTGACTTAGCGATGTTGCATGATACAAATGGATTGATTAATTTAGCGCGGCGCCAAGTGGATCTGCGAATAATATTGATCGACAATCGTGGTGGTGGTATATTTTCGTTTTTACCTCAAGCAACTTCGCTCAATAAAGATAGCTTTGAGATGATTTTTGGAACCCCGCATAATGTCGACTTTGAGTTGCTCGCGAAAGCTCATGGCATTGACTCAAATACAGTTACAAATTTGGATCAACTAACTGAAGCGATCTCCCGTAAAGGGCCGTATCTGGTGAGAGTTGTAACCGATCGGGATGAAAATGTGCGAGTCCATGAACGAATTAATCAGCGAATCTCTGCGTCGCTACGCGAAAGTTAAAACCAATGTGGCCAGTTTATTGTTTAACGATTTGTTATCGCAATTAACATAGCCTGAAATTTTGCTTCTGTTTCCGCTAGTTCATTGAGTGGATCGCTGTCGCCGACAATTCCACCACCAGCAAAAAGATGGGCAGTTCGATCTGAATTATTTATTTCAGCACAACGAATCGCGACAGCAAAGCAACCATCACCGCCGGCATTGAAATAGCCAACTGCGCCACCGTATCTTCCTCGGTCAAAGCCTTCTACCCGCTTTATATGCTGCAGTGCAATTTCGCGTGGGTGTCCACCAAGTGCGGGCGTTGGACTTAGAGCGTAAGCGAGCTCTAAAACCGTCGGTCTTGGTTCGCTGAGTCGACCTGAAATTTCAGTGCCAAGATGTGCGACATTAGCGATTTCTACTATTGAAGGTTCGGGTTGCCAATCTAGATACGAACACCAAGGTAACAAGGTGTCGTGCACCATATCGATCACAATCCGATGCTCGAGTTGGTTCTTGGTGCTATTGATTAGTTCTTGAGCTAGGTGATCATCAACTTTCGCGTCTCCGGTTCGCGAAGTTGTACCGGCGAGAGGATGACTTGAAACTGTGTCACCGTCAATACTTACTAATAGCTCAGGTGATGCACCAAGAAAACCCTCGAACATAAACCTGTAACTCGAACGATATCTGTCTCTTAGTCGCAACAAAATTGAATAGATATCGAACTCTTTATTACTGGTGATGATTAAGTCTCGAGCGATCACGGCTTTTCGGAATTCTCCGTTAGACACAGCATCGCGAGTTAGTCGGACGGCTTCAAGGTAATGCTCAATTGAAACACCTGGGGTTATATCAAATTCAGCGACAGAATCTTGCTGTCCCATTTGAGCACTGAGATTAAAACTTGCATCATCAATAATTGTGATCCATTGCTGCCCACTATTTGAACAACCAACAACAACGTTTGGAATCACGAAATCGTGTGGCGAATTACTGTCAAAAGGTATGCACCCAATTGCGACTGGTCCAGCGTGAGCGATATCAGTTGAATTTTTGTGGTTCAGAGTTTTCAGTGCCTGTTGTATTGTCCTGCTGTCGCCGCGCATCGCAACACCACGACCTGCCACACCCAAGCCGTTTCGTGCAAATAAATAGCCGTCAGGTCCTACAAATTCGTTCAAGTCAACAGGGTTATCAGTTAAATCAGCAACTAGTTTTGTAATTGCCTGCATTAACTAATTTCGAGTCGCAACAAATAACTGGCTGAGGCCTCCGGAGAGTTGTTCGTGTTTAACGCCCGTGAATCCTGATTGTTCGAGCAACTTGATGATTTCATTTGTTGGTGGAAGATATGCGACACTGCGTGGAAGATATTTATACGCAGCCCGATCAGAAAACAGCCCACCAATTATTGGCACAATTTTTCCGAAATATATTGAGTTTCCAAAACGGATAAATCTATTTGTCGGTGTACCGACATCCAAAAGTGCGATTCGGCTATTTAATCGTGTCACGCGAGCAAGTTCTTTGAAAAAAACTTGCAGATTTTCGAGATTGCGTAAAGCGAACCCGCAAGTCACACCGTCAATACACGCATTTGGAAACGGCAAACGAAGAGTGTCTGCTTGGCATCGCGGAGAACCACTTCTATCAGCGCTCAACATCCCAAAAGAGAGATCAACTGATAGGGCTGTATAGCCGGACTTCTGTAACTCAATGCACAGGTCGCCGGTGCCACTGGCAAGGTCCAAAATTCGCGACCCTTCGGGTAGGTCAATTGCGGCGACTGTCCTTTTGCGCCACTTAACATCTAAGCGAAATGTCATTAACCGATTGACAAAGTTATAACGAGGCGCGATTGCATCAAACATTTCCCGCACCGCTTCAACCTTTTCGCTTCCAACCGGGAGGTCACTGCGATCCCAACTTCGGGCTGACTTTTTTGGCGATTTCATGCTTTTTAGACTACGCCAAAAGCAACATCGCATTGCCGATAGAGAATTCATGTCACAGGTCTGACAAGATTGCTGGAGGAGTTTTCAAATGATTGATTTCACATTTTCACCCGAAATAGAAAAAGTACGTTTAAAAGTTCGCGAATTCATGGATACGAAAGTTCGCCCCGAATGGGAAGCAACGGATGAGAAAGATCGCGCTGCAGTGGTTCGAACAATCGTCAAGTTGCGTGGTGTCGCGCGAAGTGAATGGAACTTGTGGTTGCCACACATGCCTGCTGAATGGGGCGGCATGGGGCTCGGGCCGACTGCAATGGCTGCAGTATCTGCAGAAGCAGCCAAGGTAAGTATCGGACCGTTTGTAATGAATGCCCAAGCGCCAGATGAGGGTAATCAGCACACTCTTTTGCATTGGGGAACAACAGAACAAAAAGAGAAGTATCTCCGTCCACTGTGTGAAGGTACTACTCGTAGTTGCTTTGCGATGACTGAACCTGAAGTTGCAGGAAGTGATCCGACATTAATTCAAACTCGTGCGTACAAAGATGGTGATGAGTGGGTCATCAATGGTCATAAATGGTTCATCTCAGGTGCTCGTGGCGCAAAATTTGCATTATTGATAGCGCGTACTGAAGATGACCCAGATCTACCGCAGGCTGCGAACTCGTGTTTTATCGTTGACATTCCTAGCGAAGGTTTCAATATCGTTCGTGATGTTCAGACAATGTCTGGCGGACATAATCATTGCGAAATTCAAATCAACGATTTACGAGTACCAGCTAGAAATATGCTCGGCGGACGAGGTCAGGGTCATCTACTAGGCCAATATCGTCTTGGACCTGCTCGACTTGCGCACTGCATGCGTTGGATTGGTCAAGCCGAAATTGCACTTGACATGATGGTTGATCGCGCACTCAAGCGTTATTCACACGGATCGATACTCGCAGAGAAGCAGGGCATCCAATGGTTGATCGCAGACTCGGCGATGGAAATGTATCAATGCAAATTGATGGTACTTCATGCGGCTTACAAACTTGAGAGTGGACAGTCTTTTATTTCCGAAGTTTCAATGGCGAAACATTTTGTCGCAAATAGTTTGTGGCGAATTATTGATCGCGCGATACAGGTTCATGGTGCTCTTGGGTATTCAACCGATACGCCGTTAGCGAATATGTTGCAGCAGGCCCGCTGGAGTCGTTTTGCAGATGGCGCCGATGAAATTCATCAGATGCGCATCGCGCAACGCACTATTGCTGCGTATAAAGACCACGGCTCAACAAAAACAGCTACTGGAGATTTACCACTGTGAGTACATCAAAGCAGCACATCACTTTCGGAGTTTTTATACCACAAGGGTGGAAAATGGAATTGGTTTCAATTTCTGATCCCGTCGCGAAATGGAACAAAGCCGTCGAAATTGCGCAGTTAGCAGAGCAACTTGGATACGACTCGATTTGGGTTTACGACCACTTTCATAATGTGCCAAGGCCTGCGCATGAAGCTGTTTTTGAATGTTGGACAGTGATGGCAGCAATCAGTCAACGAACAACAAAGATTCGTCTCGGACAAATGGTTGGTTGCAATCTTTATCGAGAGCCAAGTTTGCTGGCAAAAATTACATCGACGATTGATGTGATTTCTGGCGGTCGGCTTGATTGGGGGATTGGTGCTGGTTGGTATGAAAACGAATGTCGCGGCTATGGGTATGACTTCCCAGAACCAAAAGTGCGAATTGCGATGTTGCGCGAGTGCGTCGAGATTGTCCGATCAATGTGGAGTCAAGAAGAAACAACTTTTGACGGGAAGTATTACAAATTGGTTCGTGGCAATTGTGATCCGAAACCACTTCAGAAGCCGCATCCGCCTATTTGGATTGGTGGTGGAGGCGAGCAACTCACATTGAGGGTTGTCGCCAGATATGCAGACTATTCAAATTTCGGAGGAAGTCCTGATGAATTCGCTCGCAAGGTCGAGATATTGAAGGGTCACTGTTTGGCAGTCGGTCGAGACGAATCTGAAATCAGGAAAACATGGTCACCCGATGTTTTTATTCGCCGAACAGAAAAAGAGTTATTGGCGTCCGGAACCAAGAGTTTACGCGGAGACTCTTTTGATGAATGGCAAAAAAATAATCTCGTAGGTACAGTCGAGCAGGTCTCGGAGAAAGTTCAACGATATATTGACCTAGGTTGCAGTGGATTTATTCCGTGGTGTGCCGATTACCCAAGTACAGAGACCGTCGAGTTATTTGCCGAAGTAATGAGAAATTTTCGATAGTTTTGGTTAAGTTTTAAGTATTTATAGATAATAACGAAATACAACTTCAGCGACGCAAGATGGTTTTTTTGCGTTCTCCACTTCAAATGTAGTTTCGAGTGTTACTTGAACTCCACCAGTTACGTCTTCGACTGAAAGGAGTTTTACGCCCGCGCGAAGTTTTGATCCAACAGGTACTGGGGACGGGAAACGAACCTTATTCGCGCCATAGTTAACACCCATTGCAACTCCTTCGACACTAAATATCTGTGGCAACATCACCGGTCCGAGCGACAAAGTTAAATAACCGTGAGCAATCGGCCCTTTGAAAGGTCCGGCCTTCGCCCTCTCAACATCAATGTGAATCCACTGATGATCGCCAGTTGCATCGGCAAAACGATTGACTTGATCTTGTGTGACTGTTAAATAATCTGAATAACCCAGATGGTTGCCAATCATCGATTTCAGTTCATCAACACCTTTGATAATGAGTTTTGTCATCTCATAAGTGTGGCAGATCTACTACCAGAATTCGCTAGCCAAACGCTCAAGCAAGAGTTGCCGGTCGAGCCAACTATTTGTACCAGATGCGTTGGTGCGAACGACTTTGAGGGTGCAACATCAATGCGCACAAAGCGATTTCGAAGATCAGGCTTGTTGTGCTACCTCCGCTTATTTTGCGATACAAACTAATTTCACCACCGAGCATATTTGAGAGGTCAGAGAACGCCCAATACCGCAATACAAATGGCGAGAAGGCTGCTGCCACCCCAAACTTGTAACCCAATTTACGATCGTTAGCCATCAACAGACCCCCGAACGCATGAAAACCCACGACCGCCAGTGCGAGTAATGCACCAAACCAGTAACGGGTTCTTAGATATCCGAGGTAGTCAGTCTTGTCAATCACACTGATCAACGCGAAAAATCCATTTAGATATAGCAGCATCGATGCAATCTGTAAGGTCTGCGGTTGCATTCTGTCAAACCATTTTCGCCAATCAATATTTATCATCCTTCAATTGTGGCAGATCCTGATCGGGGTTATGGGTAGCCTTCTGTCGTGCGAACTGCGTTTGTTTCTCTTGTTGGTAGACCCAACGTTGGAAAATCAACTTTGCTCAACGCTCTAATCGGAAAAAAGATCAGCATTGTTTCAGATAAGCCTCAAACAACACGAACCCGGGTTCGAGGTATTGTCACTACCGCCGACACTCAACTTGTGTTCGTCGACACACCCGGATTGCATAAGGCAACTACGGCACTTGGACAAAGAGTGAATTCAACTGCTCTCGAGTCGATGCGTGATGTAGATGTTGTCTGTTTAGTTTTAGACGCTACACAGACTGTCGGAACTGGTGACCAATGGGTGAGTCAACAACTTGAGATCAAAAATGCGATTGTAATTTTAAATAAGATAGATGCAGTAACCACGAGTAAAGTTTTGAGTCAGTTATCGGCAGCAGCAAAATTCGGCGCAGCAGAGTATTTCCCGGTTTCAGCAAAAACTGGTGACGGAGTGAAAGAACTCATTGTCGCCCTTTCGCGGCGAGCAGTAGTCGGTGATGCGATGTTTCCGACAGATATGGTTTCAGAGACTCCGCAGGCTGAGTGGATCGCCGAACTCGTTCGTGAGCAACTGCTCGCGGTGACTCGTGATGAATTGCCATATTCAATCGCAACTCGTGTGACTGAGTGGGAGTGGCCAAGAGTGCGTTGCGAGATTATTGTTGAACGCGAAAGCCAAAAAGGAATGGTCATCGGCAAGTCTGGAAGTCTTCTCAAGTCTGTAGGAATTGAAGTTCGTAAGCAAATGCCCGATGGCGCATATCTTGAATTATTTGTCGTAGTTGACAAAGATTGGCAACATCGTGCAGATCGGGTTGAACGCCTCGGCTACTAGTCACTCGCTTACGAGCAGCACAAAATAATCATCGAAACTAACTGGAACTCCTGGTTTGACGAGGTCTCCTTTCCCGCGGGGCACAGCTATCTGAACTCCGTTGACACTGAAAATAACTTGGCCAATACCTGGTCGTCGAGTGAAGGTCAGCACGAGTTGGGCGATGGCTAGTCGCTGATCAACAGGCGACAGTCCTGCGAGTATAAATCCAGTTGAATCAATAGTCGCGATTCCTTTTGCGATCTGAATCGTCGCATTAAGTTGTGGCGAAAGTGCGCTCCGTAAACCTAAGCCTGCGTCTCCGGATGGTGGACCCGCGACTAGTGCTGCGAGTACTTGTGAAGTTGTCGCAGGGCTTGCAATTTGTATTCTCGTCGCAAGAACTCTGTTGTTGCTGATGAAATAAAGATCCACGGTTTCATTGATGTTCTCAAGCAACTGCTCTGATCCATCTGTCTTTGACTTATCTGGTTGCTGCGCAATTGTCGTAGATGTTGTCGTGGTGCTTGTGGTCGTGACATTCAATTCAAAAGGGACATCTGAGTCACTAATCGCAACAAATTTGCTTGAACTTGGGACACCGCACGAACTTGCGACGAATGTAACTACAAAAATAGAAATCGCTTTAAGTAACGTGAATCTTACACTTGTTGTCATAATTCTTGACTTTGCAAATTTTCGACTATTGACTTGCGACTGATAACTACAATAAATCTTGCTCCACCAGAACTAGTATTTTCCGCCCATGCGCTGCCATTCAATGCGTGTGCATGCTCTTGGACAATCGCAAGGCCAAGACCGCTGCCAGTGCTGTTGCGCGATGCAGACCCCCTTGCAAAACGCTCAAAAATTCGCTCCCGTTCACTTTGTGCAATACCCGATCCCGCATCTTCAACGATGATTCGAAGTTCGTTGGCATCTCCTGTTACTGAGATTGCAGTCGCACCCCCGGCGTGGTCACGCGCATTTTCTAAAAGATTTAGTACGATTCGCTCAATTCTGCGGCGGTCAAGAATTGTTTCATCTTGCTTATTTAGTGTTGTGATGAACGGAGTCTCCCCGAATCCGTGTCGTTGTGCGACGCGTCTTACAAGGTCGGCGAGATTAACAGTTTCATCATTTGGAGTCCCTGCGCCAGCGTCAATTCTGGAGAGTTCAAGTAAATCTAGAACCGTTCGATCAAATCTTCGTACTTGGTTTGCGACGATATCGAACGCCTGCTGATTTCGTTCACTGAGTTCATCACGTCGTGCTTGCAGCACTTCAACGGCGGCTGCGAGTGCTGTGACTGGTGAACGCAGTTCATGGCTTACATCACTTGCGAACCGTGCTTCGCGTTGAATTCGACTTTGAACGGCGTCCACCATGTTATTAAACGATCCAGCAAGTCTTGCTAATTCAGGATCACTCTCTTCGGCTAATCGAACATCCAAACCTCCGGATGCAATATCGGTTGCTGCTCTAGCAACACGGCGAAGCGGACTCAAAACTCTGGTGCTTGTTCTTAGCCCAAGTAGTCCTGCGGCAAATGTGATCAGAAGTACTCCGAAACTTAGAGTTGTACGAAGAGTAGTCAAAGTGCGCGAAACATCAGTTAGCGGAAATGCCTCAAAATAATGTGCGTTAATCGCAACGATGTTGATACCGATGGCCTCATATGGTTCACCATCGAATGTAAATTTTTGGCTACCTGTGGTGCCGGAAAGAGTTTTTGAAACTAATTCGATTGGTAAATTTGACTGTGTAAAGCGAAGTGGCTCCTGAGGAAAGAATGAATCATCATCGGCGAGATGTAACACCGCATAGCCGCCGCGTTCGCTGCGAATATTCATCATCAAATCACCGGCGTCCGAAGAGTTAAGAGAAATTACTGTTCGCACAAGTTGCGCATTATTAAACGCTTGACGAGTTGCGAATTCTGTACGTTGATCTAGTAGATAAGCGCGAGTAGACGCATATGTAACGATGCTCAAGACGAGCGCTGCGGCTAGTGAGGCAAGGCCAAAATATAGAACCATTCGGCCACGCAAACCGCGAAGGTTTTTCAGACTTGCAACCATCTGCGGAATTGTCAAGCCTGTGTGCTTCTCGGCGATCTGGTCCACCACCTAAGCATTGCCGATTTTTGCTAAACCCCCACCGACGGGAGTCAAGGGGGAGCATGACTTCCCGCCGGTGTGTTAATAAATTCTCCAGCCCTTATATGACGGTCAGTTCGTAGAACTGTGCTATTCCTGTAACAATGCCAACTATTAGGGCTATTAGGGCAGAATATGGTCGTGCAGAAACTGCTTTTCATTGAAGACGACGATCACATCAGGACGGCACTTCGCCTCGCACTCGAGGACGAAGGATATGCAATAACCGAGGCGGTAGACGGAATTACGGGGTTGAAGGCGTTTGACCTTGATTCATTTGATTTAGTTTTATTAGATTTACGGCTTCCTGATCTGTCTGGCTTTGAAGTTTGTCGGTTGTTGCGTGCGAAAAGTTTAGTGCCAATAATTATTGTCACTGCGCAAACGGACACTCACGATTTAGTCGCGGGCCTCGAAGCAGGAGCTGACGACTATGTAACCAAGCCAGTGATTGCTAAAGAACTTGCTGCAAGAATTCGAGCGGCGTTACGAAGAACAACATTGACTTCATCAATGCCTGGTTCAAATGACCGTTTTATTGTCAGGGATATTGAGTTGAGGCTGCAACAAGGCATTGTCTTAAAATCTGGTGTCGAAATTTTGCTCACTAAAACTGAATTTCGTTTACTACAAATATTTTTAGAAAATCAAAACAATGTTTTATCTCGAGATCAGCTGCTTGAAATTGTCTGGGGTTACGAATATTTGGGTGACAGTCGTCTTGTTGATGCCCACATCCGACGATTGCGAGTAAAAATCGAGGATTCTCCCGACGACCCTAAAATTATTGTGACAGTTCGGGGAATGGGTTATCGCTTGCTAACAGCGTGACGCAAAAAATCGTGCGCTTCGCTTGCAACAATAGTCATCTCCATTGGTGGCAACATTGCAATTATCGTCTTACCGTAACCTTTGGTTACAAGCCGCGGGTCTAAGACTGCAACAACTCCCATGTCGGTTTGAGTTCTTATGAGTCGGCCCGAGGCTTGAGCAAGTTTTGTAGCAACAATCGGAATGTCGATTGCAGTGAAGGCAGACTTTCCGTGTACCTCTCGTCGCGCACTCATCAATGGATCTGTTGGCACAGGGAATGGAAGTCGATCAATAATTACGAGACTTAAAGTTGATCCAGGCACATCCACTCCTTGGAAAAAACTTTGTGTCGCAAATAGGCAACTTGATTCATTAGCCGTAAATTTTCGTAGTAACTCCATTTTGGGAAGATCATCTTGTTTCAAGATTTCAAAACCTAAACGATCTTTAAGATCGTTATATGCCGCATTTAGTCTTGCGTAGCTCGTAAACAGAGCAAGAGTTCTGCCTCCAGCTGCTTCTATTAAAGTCTTAATTTCTGCGTGAACCACTTTGTCGCGAGGGCCTTGTGCCGGGTCTGGAAGATGTGAGGCGCAATAAAGTAATGCATTGCGTTGATAGTCAAATGGGCTGGCAACACTGTGCGCATCAAATCCTTCGGGCGGCAAACCAATTCGTTGTGGCAAATTTATAGGAATTGTCGCACTCGTCATGATTGCAGTGCGTTGTGACCAAACCGATTCATTTAATAACGACCCAACATCAAGCGGCCGCATCTCTAGCGCGCTTCGGTCAGCAGTTCCGGAAATATAGGCGACATATCCAGCGCGGTCCTGAAGTGCTAAATCTAAATCGTTTAGAAATCTTGTGCAGACAGATTGCGCTCGTAGTTTTCGTTGTTTCGCCGAATCATCGTTGGTGTTGATTGTCCGTAGTGACTCGAGTGCCTCGCTGGCTCGACCACGCAACTCGATTAGCGTCTCACGGGTTTCACCAGTAAGTGGCAAAACAACTCGTTGATTGATCAATGAAGTAAGTTGATCGCGCAGTCGGCTGGCACTCTTGGCAAAACCGCCGGATAACGCGTCATCTCTAACGATTACACGCATTGATGAGGCAAGACTTGTGATTCTGCCGGGGCTGATCTCTAGTCCGCTTGAGTCGCTGACCACATCTTCAAGTTCATGAGCCTCGTCAAAAATTACTACATCATGCTCGCCGACAATGGTGCCTTCAGCGGCAATGTCAAGGGCATAAAGCCAACCATTGACTACGACGATGTCGGAAGTTTGACTTTGCGCACGGGCACGCTCAGCAAAGCAACTTTCACCTTGAGGGCATCTCGAAGCACCTGGACATTCCTCGCTTGTGACACTAACCATCTGCCACGCCTGTTTTAGTGGTTGCCAACTCAATTCACCCTCGTCACCAGTTTGTGTAACGGCAGACCACTCAACAAGTTTTTTTATATCAGCCTTAACTTTTGGTGAAACATCGCCAAGTTCTAATCGCGACACTGCGCGTTCGGCGAGTTCGGCAATTCTCTGACGACAGAGATAATTGCTCCTACCTTTCAGAACCGTCCAAGTGATTGGTTTGGCGAGGGATTCTTTCAGCGCATTAGCTAGCAACGGCAAATCATTTTGCGATAGTTGATCTTGCAGTGCCTTAGTCACCGTCGATACGACGATGCGACGACCCGACAGCACTGCAGGGACTAGATACCCAAGAGTTTTGCCGGTACCGGTACCGGCTTGAACAAT
>CAMAWU010000009.1 GCA_945862025.1 Ferrithrix thermotolerans DSM 19514
GCCACCGGGCCCATCTGTAATTGAAGTTTCAACATGGATAGCGATTTTTGTTCGTGAATCGATTTGCAACTCTTCACCGTGAACAGTTTTTAGGAAATTTTTGAATCCAAGATCGGTTAATCGACGCTCAAGTTCATTACTTGGGAAATCGGGAAGCAAGACGACAACATCCCGACTTACATTTTCTCTTAAAAAGGCTTCGTCGAAATGGTCACCGTGAATATGCGATATGTATAGGTGAGTCGGCGATTCAATTTCGATATGAAGGTTGGCAGACAGTTTATCATTTCTTGGAAAAACGAACCACGAGCCAAAAAACGCTGGGACAAACCACGGGTCGCAAAGAATTCTCGACTTTCCAGAATCGATCAGAATCCCGGCGTGTCCAAGCGAGACTGCTCGCATATTTATTTACGCAACTGGCGGATCAGTAAATTGCTGGCCAGCTCGGGCCACATGCTCCGTCCACTCTTTGCCATTCCAGTATCTCAATTCAAAACGGCTAGACGGATCGGCATACCAAGCAGCAGGGACTTCGTGATTATTAGTGCCACTAGAAATTGCATTTGAAGTCATATCAGTATTCGTGTTTTGCGAAACAGTTGAGGTGTTCGTTGCGCGGCGCAGGAATGCGCAATATCGCCCGTCAGTCGTCGGCACGATTGAAACAACTTCCCAACCTTCTGCTGATTTTTTTGTGAGCTCTCCTGCCAGTGCTTCTGGGCTGGAGTTGTATGGGTTAAACGCGGCGTACTCAAACATAAAAACAGGCTAGTGCGAAAGGTGGTTCATTAAATGACCATGAATACGAAATCTGTGCAACGTAACCTTGTATCAGTCATGAAAAATCGTTCAAAGCGCATTGGGTACTTTGGTCCAGCAGGCACTTTCACTGAGCAAGCACTGCTGACACAAAAAGATCTTGCTACTTGTGAACTTGTTGCATTTCGTACTGTGCCAGATGTCTTAGACGCAGTTGAGTCGGGTGAAGTTGAGCAAGGTTTTGTACCAATTGAAAATTCAATTGAGGGCACAGTTAATTTCACCCAAGACGCACTTGTATTCGATCACAATTTATTAATTCAGCGCGAGGTGGTGTTAGACATTGAGCATTGCCTGGTTGCCCGCAAAGGGGTATCCATCACCGAGATTATTGGCATAATGTCGATTCCGGTTGCGGCTGCTCAATGTCATAGTTATTTACGAAAGCAGTTTCCAAAACTTGATGTTCGAGCAGCAAACTCAACTGCAGAGGCTGCACAATTAGTTGCCGCAAACACCGAAGACAAACTTGCAGCCGTTGCGCCGAGAAACGCGGCAAAGGTTTACGGTCTTGAAGTTATCGCTACTGATATTGCTGATCATCAAGGAAACCAAACTCGTTTCGTCCTGGTTGGCAAAAACACCGTGCCACAAGCAACGGGCCACGACAAAACTGCGATCGTTGTTTTTCAACGGGCTGACGAACCAGGAAGTTTGATTTCTATTTTGCAAGAGTTCGCAGCGCGACGAATTAATTTATCTGTGCTACTTTCGCGACCAACCAAGCGTGGCGGCCTCGGAGATTATTGTTTTATTATGTATGCAGACGGACACATTCAAGATGAGTTAATGGCAGATGCGCTGCGTGACCTGCATGCCAAACAAGGTGATGTTAAATTTCTTGGTTCATATCCAGCAAGTGGTGATCATGCTCATACTGCTCGAGAGCATGCCGACAGCCGCTGGCGCGAAGCAGATGATTGGATGCAAGAACTGAGAAGTCGCATCATCAGATAGCGTCTACGAACGGAACGGTGGCAGAGTGGACAAACGCATCCGCCTTGAAAGCGGACGGCTGTAAAAGGCCCGGGGGTTCGAATCCCTCCCGTTCCGCCAACAATTACGCAAGAATTTGACCGTACACTAAGGACACGCTTGTTAAATCAACTCGTTAAAAAGCTTGTTAGAAAACCAACTAATAAGTTAGTTAACAAATTTTGGAGAGGTGCCAGAGCGGCCGAATGGGGCGCCCTGCTAAGGCGTTGTCCGGGTAAACCGGACCGTGGGTTCAAATCCCACCCTCTCCGCCAATTGGTTTTGTTGTGCACGATGTGTTCTGTGTTGTCAATAAATGTATTTTTGCCGACTTCAGTACAGGCAGATGCATGCAGTTCTTTTCACAAAGCCAAAGCCAATGATTCGTGGACTCGCATTGCAGCGCGCTTTGATGTTTCGCTGAAAAAAGTACTTACTTTAAATAATGCGCGTCAATCCACAAAAATAATGATCGGCGACCAAATCTGTATTTCTGATGCGCCGCCGCCAACAACGACAACAACTAGCCAACCACCGATTGTCGTGCCAAAAACGACTACGAAACGAAACGAAGTAATCGCAATTATCCGCGAGATCTGGCCAGACGAGTATGAAGAAAATGCGTTATTTGTTGCTCAACGCGAAAGTAACTTGCTTCCAAATGTCATCGGTGGCACAAATAATTGTTGCATCGGGTTATTCCAAATGTTTTATTCGGTGCATAAAGCGTGGCTTGTTGATATTGGAATAACCGAGTCATCACAACTTTTGGATGCGCGGTTAAACACGCTTGCGGCTTTCACGCTGTTTAAGCGAAACGGTAAATCATGGAAACCATGGTGGACAAGCTCATGGAGACCATAAGGCAGTAGGCCACTTGCTAAAAATCAAATGTAGTCGTAATAGCCTGAGTAATTTTTGTTTCAGATGCTTTATATCCGCTTTCAATTATGTCAATCACGTGTCGAGCGTGCTCGGCTGTAACTAGAGATTGCTTTCCAGTTTGAATCCAATCAACAAGTTGCATTATGTCTTCAAATACGTGCGCCTCTGGAATTGCGCGGTGATTATCTATTACATGAGGTAGTACCCGCATTTGTGCATCCCAATCCTCTACCGGATAATCAAGAGTTTCTTCGTCGCCAGGAAAATCAAAACGTGTTCCATTCAAAAGCGTCCCTTCGATTTTGCCACGAGTTCCGAAATATATTCCTGCCCCAAACTGGTCTGATACTGAGCCGGCTGCTGTTCCGTATACCACTGCAAATCTGCTACCACCAAAATCTAAAAGAAGGATTGTGTTATCGTCTGCCTCCGTCTTTATCGTTTCACTCAAGAATGTTCGCTCGTTGATGCGAATGCCTGACATAGCCGTCACCGCTAGTACCGGTCCAAGGATGCTTGTGAGTTGATGCAGGGCGTAAACAGTAATGTCGAACATTGGACCACCACCAGGTTTTTTAAAGTACCATGACGGATTTATAACAGACGCACCCGGTGCATTTACACGCTCTGTTTCATCACCTTCGTGGTATTTCTCAAATGCTCCACCACAAATTGCCCAAGACAAATCACCAATCGCTCCTGCTTCTATTAATTCCCGAGTTCGTTGAATTTGTGGTCGGAGAACTTCACCTGGGGATGCAACAATACGAAGATGATTGATTTGTGCTAATCGGATAAGTTCGTCTGCTTCAGAAACTTTTGTGCAGAGCGTCTTATTGACATGTACGTGTTTTCCTGAATTAAGTGCAAGGCGACAATGTTCAAAATGTAAACCGATTGGAGATGCAATAGTTACTACATCAATATTGTCATCTGCTAAAAGTTCCTCAATTGTTTGATACGCCATGGCGATTTTGAATTCACTTGCGACAGCTCGTGCGCGATCAATGGCGGGGTCACAGACTGCATGGAGTCTTACTTTCATTTGCACATCATCTTGAGACATGTGGGGGATTATCCCACGCAATGCGAGGGCACCCACTCCGATGACCCCCAGACCTAAAGGCTTATCCGATTTATATTCTTGTTTACTCTTAAGTGGCATCTTCATCCGCCTGCCAGGCTTCCGCCGTCAGCCACAAGGGCTGAACCTGTCACGAAACTTGACTCATCAGACGCGAGAAACAAGACGCAGTTTGCGATCTCGACAGGTGATGCTATTCGTCCGAGTGGATTTGACAATGCGTATTCTGACCTTAAGATTTCAGGATCTGCAGATTTATTAAGAAAGAGATCTGTTAGCGGAGTATCAATTACTCCAGGACAAACACAATTTGCACGAATGGCACGATCTGCTAACTCGAGCGCCAGCGATCTAGTGAACTGTAGAACGGCGGCTTTTGAGGCACAATATGCAGCAGCGTTTCGTCTTGGAACTATTGAATTGGCTGAACCAATATTTATAATTGTTCCGCGATTTCGGATATAGGGAATTGAAGCTCGACAAATACGAAAAACTCCACCAACATTTATATCAAATGTTTTTGCCCATAAAGAATCATCTGTGTTGGCGATTGGAGTCTCATCTGGATCGTCAAATCCAGCGTTGTTAGAAAGAATATCTATAGCCCCTAAACCGGTCATGATTTTTTCTAACTGTGTTTTGATTGATTCAGAATCGGCTTGATCAAATATAAATGTTTTTGGCATTGAGCCAGTTACTTTTTTGACTAAGGTCGCAGTCTCTTCAAGATTTTCTGGTGAGCGAGACGCCAGAGTAACGAGCGCACCTTCTTCAGCCAACCTGACTGCAACGGCTCGCCCTATTCCAGTTCCTGATCCAGTGACTAGGGCTACTTTCCCTTCGATGCGTCCTCTTGTCATACTTTTTGTTCTCCTTTTAGAATGGTCTGCGTAAAGTAGTGTGAATTTGATAACGGTCAGCCCGATATGAAATATTTCCGAGTTCAATCGGGTTTTGTAAACTGTCAAATGAGATACTTGTACAAACAATTAGCGGGTCCCCAACGTTGATCTCTAAGTGCAGAGCATCTTGTTCGGTGGCCAATGCTGCGCTCACAACTACTTCGGCATAAGTGGGTGCGTGACCACCCGATGTGAGTGCTTCGTAAATAGATTCACGCGAAAAATCTCTTTTCTCAAATCCAATTGCGAGAGTTTCAGGTATTCGGGTTTTATCAATCGCGATCGGCTGGTTGTCAAGCAAACGAACTCGAATCAGTTCAAACACAAAAGATCGCATCTTTATTTCTAGAATCGAGATCTCTTCTGGTGATGCTGGACGTAATCCAGTTTGAATTACGCGAGCAGAAGGCTCTAAGCCACGTTCTTTAGCTAGTTCTGTGAAACTAATCAAAGAATTGAGTGGTTCCTCTAGTCCGGTTGTTTGAACAAATGAACCGCGTCCGACGGTTGCGACTACAACTCCGTCCTCAGTGAGTTGTCTTAGTGCATGTCTAACTGTTGCTCGGCTAACACCGAACTTGGCTGATAAGTCGCGTTCGGTTGGAAGCTTGTCTCCGTTCTGCAACTCACCAGATCGGATAGCGTCGGAAATCGCTAAGTAAATTTGGGAGTAAAGCGGAACTAGGCCCGCTTGTATAACAACTTTTTGGTCTGCTTTTGACATCTTAAAACGCTCTCACCTTTACGCGATCTAAAGAAATAAGTGCTGCTCCAATGACTGCTGAATCAGCACTCAATTGTGTATTTAAAAGTTTTACATTACGCGCATCTTCCGACCAGATAGAGACGCGCATCTGATCTTCAAGGGCCTGACGGTATATCGGAACATTTAAAACTAAACCCCCACCGAGTACGACGAACTGAGGGTCAAGAAGATTTACTGCAAAAGCGATTGCGTCGCCAGCAAATTTCGCTGCGGAAACAAACAGGTTTGAAGCATTGACGTCACCTTCTAAAGCTGCCTTCGCCACGACTCGAGAATTAGAAACACCAAATTGTCTCGCAATTGCTAAACCACTTCCTTTTGATTCGGCATGAATTGGCCCTGCACCTAACAAAATTGCAGCGCCATTCTCGCCGCCCCACACTTTTCCTCTGATAACGAATGCAGAGCTGATGCCGCTGCCAATATTTACATAAAGAAAACTTTCCGATGTAATGCCAGCACCATAGGTTGCTTCAGCGAGTGCCGCAGCACGAACATCAGATTCAACTTTTACGGAGTGAAAGTTTTTGAACGCAGAGGCGATGTCTAATGCTCGCCAGTCAATAGATTGATTTGAGCGAATAACTCCATTTGAGTCGATGATTTCGCACAAACTAATTCCGACCGAAGCGATACTTGTTTCAGCAACAAGATTTTTGGCGAGTTCTACACATTGATCAAGGATCACATCTCCAGTTAAATTCAGATCCGTTTTTATCGCTGACCGTGCTTTAATAGTTCCGGTAGATACGTCTACTATTGCCGCTAGAATTTTGGAAGCACCGACATCAATCCCGAGCGCAAGAGTCATTCAGCAGACCAATTTGGCGCAACACCAACTACTGCCTTAGCCATATCACTTCCATAGTTGTAGTACTGGTGCAAAGTTCCGCGCGGGCAGTAATAGCCATCCCCAGGATTTAATTCAACCCAGATTACGCCATTGTCTGACTCTGATAGAACATGAAGTACGCCCTCAAGAACATAGAGGGTTTCATCGCCACCACGGATCTCTTTTGTGCTTTTGCCACCTGGAAGAATGCTGAGCGTAGCAACAGTCAAATGTTCGGTGCTAACCACAATTCCGATTAGTGCATCGCCCTCACGCCTCCAAAGATAGTCGCGCTCGGTTCTTAAATGCAGGGTTTTTTCTTTTTCTTGCTCTGGCCAAATTCCTAGTTGAGAGTTATCGGTATACCGAATTTGGTCAAGGTATGGACGCGTTTTGGCGTAAGCACGTGATGCGCCCGTTGATGGTGGTGGTGCGAAGAATTCTAGAACTCTTAGTTGTTTGGTGCTGTGTGAGAAAATATGGTGCCAAGTATCTTTTCGAAATAAAATAGCCTCCCCTGAATTTGCGATTTCGATTTCTCCTTTTTCTGGGTTGGCTAATAAAAGGCAACCGTCGAGGACGAAGTAGACAACATCGGCTCCAAAAATTGTTCGGTGCTCGTTTGAGTGTAAACATTGACCTGCTGGTGGAATTGCATACACAAGCATGTGTATTAAATCAGTTGACGCATAGATCCAGTCAGCTACATGTCCAGATTCGTCGTCGCCCCAAAGAAATTTGGTCACATTTTGGTAGGGAATTGCCGCTGGTCCGGCGTAAGTTGGGCGCGGAGAACCACTGATTTTGGGTGTGGATTCATTATTCATAACTCTGCTGTAGCGTAGTACCAATGAGAACCAAAATAACTACTAGACAGTCCAAATTAGACCAACTTAGTAGTTTTTGTTAATGACGTATTTGCCATAAGTGATGGATGAAGTTTCTAATCAGCTTATTTCTATAGATGTTGCGACTGCATTCTCGCTTGCTCGGGATGCAATTTGCTCATCCGGAGGCGTATCTCAAATTGCAGAGTGTGTTGCTAAATATGTAGTTGATGCCGAACTCTCTGGTCATCCAAGTCACGGGCTACGCCAAATTAGCAGTTACTGCGATCAAGCGGGAACCCCTGGATTTCGGCTTGATGTTGAGCCAAATTTTTATTATAAAAGTGTTGGACGTGGAGTAGTTGATGCGCGAGAAGGCCTTGGCTACCGTGCTATGGAAATCGCCGTTGACGAAACAGCTAGAGCAGCACTCTCTTCAGGAATTGCGATGTGTGCAGTCATTCGTTGCGGCCATGCTGGCAGAGCAGGCGCCTGGGTTGAGCGCGGTCTCTCTAATGGTTGTATCACTTTTCTTGCATTAGGTGGCAGTGAGCCTCCGTTCGTACTCGCTGCTGCCCCTGATTGCGAACCAGCACTTCATACAAATCCGATTGCAATTGGTGTTCCAGGATTTAGGGATCCGATGTTGATTGATATGGCAACAAGTCTCGTAGCCCAGGGGAAAGTTGCTGTTGCTCTGTCACGCGGAAATAAATTGCCAGACTTTGCAATTTTGGATAGTGATCGTCAGCCGAGTACAGATCCTGCAGATTTCTACGAAGGCGGTGCTCTTCTTCCTTTTGGTGGGCACAAAGGGTTTGGACTCTCTGCAATTATTGAAGCCCTTTCTGTTTCGTTTACGGGGGCTGACCAAGAAGGTAATTCTCCTCAGGAAGGTGCGCTTCTAATTTGCATAGATGCTTCGTCATACCGTTCTGAAGGAGATCTGCATAAATCTGTCGAAAAGATTCGGGCACGGATACATCAATCGGGGAATAAACAATCTATTCTTGCACCAGGTGACCCAGAAGTATTCGCGCGAAAAAATGCAGAAATACACATAGAAAAGATAGTTTTTGACGACTTGATGACTCGCGCTGGAAGTAAATCTTAAAATCATGGCATTATTGAACCGCAAAATCTGATGAATCACGGAATTTGGGTAACGCCGAGTAATCAAAGTCTTGAGAATGCGGTTAAGAAAGCTGGTGGAAAACTAACTTCTTGTGCTGATGCGTCGGCAATAATTTGTACCCATGATGATCTAACAGATCTTTCTAGGTCACTTCATCCAAATATACGCTGGGTTCAGTTAGGTGCAGCCGGAATTGAAACATGGTTTGATGCCGGAGTTATGAAACCAGAAATTTTGTGGACTGCAGCCAAAGGAGTTTACGCTAAGCCGATTGCCGAACATATTCTTGCGATGATGCTTGCTGCATGTCGTGAATTACCAACGAGACTTCGTGCCAAGTCTTGGGGTGAGTCAGGTGGTCGAATGTTTGCCGGATCAACCGTAGGAGTTATAGGAGCGGGCGGAATTGGCATGGAGCTTTTTTCTTTGCTCAAGCCTTTTGACGTTCACACATTAAGCATCAACCGCCGAGGATCTTTCGTCGGTGCGGACATAAGTCTCGCCCCTGAAAATCTCAACGAGTTGCTCGTTGCTAGTGATTTTGTAGTACTTGCAGCACCCCTAACATCCGAAACACGAGGGATGATCTCCACAGAGCAGTTTCGTCAAATGCGTTCGTCAAGTTGGTTAATAAATATCGCTCGGGGACAAATAGTGAATACAGAAGATCTCTTGCAGGCCTTGATAGATAAAGACATTGCAGGCGCATCTCTTGATGTAACCGAGCCTGAACCATTGCCGATCGGGCATCCATTTTGGGAGATGGAAAATGTCATCGTAACTCCACACGTTTCTGGCACTTTCAGCATGGGATTGCCATTTTTGGCTATCAGAGTTGAAGAAAACGTACGACGATTCATCGCTCATAAACCACTTCTTGGGTTGGTTGACCTTGAAGCTAGTTATTAAAAAGCGAGAATTACACACTGCATTGGTTTGTTTTGGTATATGTTGGCTTGACAATGGGCTAAATAGGTACTATCGTGAAGTAAATAATATACGCTGATCTTTGGGGGCGTAATTAAAAAAGGGGATCAAAGCTATGGATTTCAATACTGAAAATACTGTTTCAAGACGAGATCTGATTCGACGGGGTGGCATTATCGCCGCTTCAGTTGCGGTGGCTGGGGCACTAGATGTTAATCCTGCACTGGGGTCAGTATCAGCGAGTCCGCGTCGGGGTGGCAATCTTCGTATTGGTGTACCCGGAGGACCAGCCGGTTCGGACATTCTTGACCCCCATGCAGAGGGAGTTGCAGGTTTCGGTCAGGCCTTTAGACAAAATGTTTACTCAAAACTTACTGACATGATGCCCGATGGAACGTTTGAGAACCAACTAGCGGAATCTATGAGACCTAATCCAAAAGCAACGGTTTGGAAAATCAAACTTAAGCAAGGTATCAAATTTCATGATGGCTCTGAGCTGACTGCTGATGATGTTATTTACACGTTTAATCGAATTCTTAATCCCTCAAATGTCTTGAAGCAGGCCCGAGGAAATATCGACATGATAGATCCAAAGGGCATCGTGAAAGATGGCAAATATGATCTAACAGTTAATTTGCTTAAGCCTTGGTCGGACTTTCGTGCCGCAGTGGGTCAGCGATATATAAGCATCATCAAAGATGGTGCTAAGGGACCATGGACTGTTGCAAATGCAAATGGTACAGGAGCATTCAAGTTAGAGTCTTGGACGCCTGGAACTAGTTATAAGTACGTCGCGAATAAGAATTATTTTGAAACAGGAAAGCCTTATGTCGCCAGCGTTACCGTAATCGGCATTTCTGATTCGGTTGCTCGCGTGAACGCGTTACTTTCAAAGCAAGTTGATGCAATTAGCGATGCTCCGGTTAATCAAGTTCCGATGATACGAAGTGCAGGTGCAAAAATTATTGTAAACCCTGGTGGAAGTTGGACACCACTTGTAATGAACACAAATGTTGCGCCATATAACGATGTGCGTGTTCGCCAGGCTATGAAACTTTTAATTGATCGAGATAAGGCCGTAAAAATCGCTCTTGCAGGATATGGGACTGTCGGTAACGATCTTTTCGCTAAGTACGACGCGTTGTACGCAGCGGATATTCCTCAACGAACATTTGATCCAAAGAAAGCACGCGAACTCTTGAAAGCTGCGGGTCATCTCAACACCAATTTTGTGTTGAGCACATCTGAAGCTGAATCAGACTTTGTACCGCTCGCTCTTGTATTTGAGCAAGGCGCAAAAGAAGCTGGAATCAAAATCACAATCAAAAAAGATCCCGCGGACACCTTTTGGGATAATACCTGGGGTGTTGCTCCATTTACTTTTAGTTCATGGGGTTATCGAGGATTTTTCACGCAATGGAATCAGTCATTTGTGTCCTATAACAAGGAAGAAACTCAATGGATAAATCCTAAAGCGGTCAAGGCATCAGCTTTAGTTGCCAAGGCAGCCGCAACAGGTAACTTTGAGAATAGTAAAGCACTTGCAGTCGCAGCCCAGCAGTTACTTTGGGATGATGGGGGTTACATAATTCCTTACTTCAAGAAAAAACTTGATGCTGCTCAGCCGAATGTCAAAGGGATTGAGCCACATGTGTTCCCAGCTCTTAGCTGGTATCGATTTTGGAACTTTTGGCTCGAATAATTAATTAAGTTTCTTAAACAAGTGTTCTAAATGGAAGTTAACGCAGTGCTTCGTGTCGTAGTAGTTCGAATCTTTAGCGGATTTGTAACGGTTTTATTCGCATCGCTGTTGATATTTATGACAGTTGAATTATTGCCAGGAGATGCCGCAACAGTTTATTTAGGGCGTGACGCTAAATCTGATCCAGTTGCTCTCGAACAACTTAGAAACGAATATGGCTTAAATAGAAATTTATCGATTCGTTACTGCGATTGGGTAGTGGGAGCATTGCATTTTGATTTTGGGCGTTCATTTGTAAGTCAGCAAAGCGTCAGTTCTCTAATAAGCCCACGCCTAAATCGCACAGCGTTGTTGCTTGGCATTTCTTTGGCATTCATGTTTCCATTATCCGTTCTAGTTGGCGCAGTATCAGCACTAAAACGGGGAACCCTCGTTGACTCTGCGATTCAGACAGGAAATTTAATTTCTGCGTCACTTCCAACATTTGTTTCTGGAATCGCTCTGATTTTTTTGTTCTCATTTATTTGGCCGATATTTCCTGCAGTATCTTTAGTTCTTACGCCAAAAAGTTTGGTGCTTCCAGTATTGGTTCTTATTCTTGGGTGGATGCCGTTTACTGTGAGAATGGTGAGATCAGGAATTGTGAATGTGATGGATTCAAATTATGTGGAGCTAGCTCGACTGAAAGGGTTGCCTAGCGCTCGAGTGTTTCGTTCTCATATTCTTCCAAATGCGATGGTGCCGGCGATTCAAGCTTTTGCGCTCACAGCTGCATCGATGCCTGCAGGAATTGTTGTAGTTGAATATCTCTTTGGTTTTCAAGGAATTGGGGTTTTTTTAATCGATGCAGTGAGGGCGCGAGATACTCCTACAGTTCAAGCCGTCACTCTTATTCTTGTGGCGCTTTATATTGTGGCCAATTTAATATCAGATTTGCTGGCGATAATACTTACGCCACGCCTTCGAACTGAAGTTATGGGATAACGATGCTGTTGAGCAGAGTGAAGCTTTGGCTAAGTCAGGAAAAATCTGTATCAGAAATTATTGGTTTTGTACTTTTGATTACTGCTATTGCAATCGGTTTATTTGGTCGTTTCGTCGCCCCATATCCTCCTGATGAAATGTTTGGGTCGCCATTTGAAGCGTCGTCATCGGCTCATATTTTTGGTCTTGATTATGTTGGTCGAGATGTCCTGAGCAGATTTCTTTGTGGCGGCCAGACGTCGATAGCGATTGCACTCGTCGGTACTGTTGTTGGTGAAGCTATTGGTATTGCAACTGGTCTTATCTCGGCATTTCGAGGTGGTTGGTTTGATTCGATTCTCGGACGATTCACAGATTTGATTCTTGCGTTTCCAGCCTTAATTATGTCGTTACTTCTCCTTGCAACTTTTGGCACGAGTATGTTTCTTGTAGTCGTAGCTATCGTCATCACAACAGCTCCAGGGGCGGCGCGAGTTACGCGATCAGCCGCTCAAGAACACGTAAAAATTCCGTATGTCGAAGCTGCTCGTGCTCGCGGTGAGAGTGATTCATTCATAATGGCCATTGAGATTCTTCCGAATATTAAAAGCGTGCTGCTTGTTGATATCGGTTTTCGAGTCTCAAGTTCCCTAGTCCTTGTTTCTGCATTGAGTTTCGTAGGACTTGGATTACAACCGCCGGCAGCTGACTGGGGACTTATGATCGGTGAAAATCGGCTTGGTTTAACCATGCAACCATGGCCGGTTCTCGTACCAGCATGCGCAATTATGTTTTTGACTATTGGTCTGAATTTAATTATTGATAGCAGACAACTATCAGCCTTGAAGAAAAGCGTCGCAACAGAATTAAGTTCTCGTGTCTGACCAAGACTGTTTTTCAGTCGCCGATCTTTCGGTCACAATTAATAATTCAAATTGCTACATTGTGAACGATATCTCTCTTAAAATTTCCCCAAGAAAAGTTATTGGGATCGTTGGTGAATCAGGTTGTGGAAAAACAACGGTTGCTATGGCGCTCCTAGGATATTCGAGACCCGGAACAAAGATTGTTTCTGGGAAAATCACATTACATGGGACGAACATACTTGAACTTGACGCTGTAGCCCTCCAAAAGATGCGGGGCAGTGTGATTAGTTTTGTCCCACAAAATCCCTCTGGATCGCTGTCACCAGGTATGCCAGTTGGGCAACAATTACGTGAAATGGTTGAAGTTCATCAACCAGATTCAGAGACCGATGCTGTAGTTAAAGTCGCCTGGGAATCGGCTCAGTTGCCTTACATTGAAAATATTCTTCGTAAGTTTCCACACCAATTGAGCGGTGGTCAGCAACAAAGAGTAACTATTGCTATGGCGCTGATATGTAAACCAAGTGTGATTGTTATGGATGAACCAACGACTGGATTAGATGTTCTTACTCAGGCTCGATTACTCAATACGATCTCGATGCTTCGCGATTCAATTGATGTTTCAATTGTTTATGTGAGTCATGATTTAGCCGTTGTCCGTCACATTGTTGATTCAGTAGCGGTGATGTACGGCGGAAATATAATTGAGACGGGAAGTGTTGACGAGATTTATAAAGATCCGACCCATCCCTATACGAGAAGACTGCTTGAAGCTGTTCCTCGTGTCAAAAACGAGCGCAGTTATTTGCGTGGAATTGATGGAAATTCTGTAGGACCATTTATGCGTCCAAGTGGTTGCCAGTTTGCTCCTCGTTGTGATTATCGAGTGCCCGATTGCGAAATCAAAATTCCTCCAATTCAGAGTTTTGGGGAAAGCCTAAAGATGGTGCGATGTTTTAAGGCCGCCGAAGTCACCAAAATTCCTTTTGGGAGGCAACAAAATATTGCTAATGACAGAAATGATAATTTAAGTGATCGGACAAATGTTCTTGAAGTAAATAATCTTTCTGCTGGCTATTATGGCCGCCGAAAGTCGCTAGTTGGCATACGACCAATCGACATCGTTCTTCATGATATTTCGTTTGATATTAAGAGTGGTACGTGTCTTGCAGTTGTTGGAGAAAGTGGAAGTGGTAAGTCAACACTTGGACGCTGTGTCGCCGGTTTACATTTTTGGAATCAAGGCATTGTCAATCTCCAAAGCAAGCCTCTTAGCCAAGGTTCTAAGGATCGATCAATTGATCAACTACGTGGAGTCCAACTAATTTTTCAAGATGCTGATAGTTCGCTCAATCCGAGCATGACAGTCGAGAAAATTATCGGTCGACCTATTCGCCAGTTCTTTGATTTGGCGCCATCGGAAGTGTCTCTTCGTATCGCAGAATTGGTTAAGCGAGTTAAACTTCCGGTTGATGTAATTAATAGATATCCACGAGAATTAAGTGGTGGCGAACGGCAACGAGTGGCTATCGCTAGAGCATTGGCAACGAAGCCCGATCTTTTAATTTGTGACGAAATTACTTCTGCTCTTGATGTCGCGGTGCAGGCAAGTATTTTAGAGCTACTAAATGAATTGAGGCGAGATCAGTCTTTAGCCATTATGTTTATTTCGCATGATTTGGCTGTAGTGCATTCGGTGAGTGACGAGGTTCTTGTTTTGCAAAAAGGTTCTATTGTTGAGATCGGTCCTACAGCAAACCTTTTCTCTAATCCTAAAACGAATTATACAAAAGAGCTCATTAGCGCGGCACATGATTTGTTGCCAACTGACTATCCAGTTTTTTGATATGAATAAAAAACTAATAGAGATAATCATCAGCTATGGAAAGTTAAGTCAAAGTTCAATTTATAGTGAGGTATGTAGATGAAGATCACAACCATTGAAGCCTTTTTAGCACCTCCAGAATGGACATTTGTTCGCGTCGAAACTGATGAAGGCATCACAGGATGGGGAGAAGCTGGCATGAGTTTCAGAGCTCGTGCTGTTCGAGAAGCAATTCACGATATGCGTGAGATTTTAATCGGACAAGATCCAACGAAAATTGAATTTCATTGGCAAGTTATGCGTAAATCAAGTTTTTTCAGAGGTGGACCGGTGCTTTCTAGTGCGCTGGCCGCAATTGACATTGCACTTTGGGATATTCTCGGAAAGTCGCTCGGCGTTCCAGTTCATGTTTTATTGGGAGGACCTGTGCGAGAAACTGCTCGCGCTTACGCTTGGATAGGCGGTGACGATCTTTGTGCGATTTCTAGCGAAGAGTTAGTCGATGAAACGCTTGGTTTGGTTGATCAGGGTTTTACGGCGTTTAAATTGACTCCTCCCAAGACATCTGCAATTGACGTTCCTTCCTATGGCTCGAAATTAATGGGGCATCTTTCGGCACTTCGCAATAGCATTGGGCCAGATCGAGATATTGCGCTTGACGTTCATGGCAGATGGTCTAAGACAATGGCACGACGTTTACTTCCAATTCTTGAGCCGCTTGATCTAATTTTCGTTGAAGAACCTATCCTCGCAGAGAACCTTCACATGGTTGGAGAGTTGACGTCCACGACGAAACTCCCAATCGCTACTGGAGAGCGTCTCTTTTCACGTTGGGACTTTCTTGATGTGGTGAAGTCCGGAGTAGCAGTAATTCAACCAGATGTGGCATTGGCCGGGGGTATTTCTGAGACTCGTCGAATAGCGGCGCAAGCGGAACCATATGATGTTGTCGTTGCGCCGCATTGCCCATTTGGCCCAATAACACTTGCCGCTTCTTTGCAAATTGATTTCGCAACTCCAAATTTTTTAATTCAGGAGCAGAGCATTACTTTCTTTGGTGACCAGTTTCTTCGTTATTTGAAAGATCCTTCAGTTTTTAATTTCAAAGATGGAAGTTTTGTACAAACAACGGCTCCCGGGTTAGGTATAGAAATTGATGAGTCAATGGTTTTGAGAATGGCTGCGATTGGCCATAATCACAAGCAACCCCTTTGGTGGCATAGTGATGGATCTTATGCAGAGTTTTGAAAACCATAATCCAATAGGCTCGGACTTAATGGTGGTTGTTAATCGCCTTAACTACACCAATGGTTTATTCAAATCCCAATGACACATCGGACTTTTTGTCGTGGTTCACAGAGCCGACACAGCTTTTTGATGCGCGGTTAAACACACTTGCGGCCTTCACTTTGTTTAAGAGGAATGGCAAATCATGGAAACCATGGTGGACAAGCTCATGGAGACCATAAGAAAGTGAAATAATAAGTGAGTTAGGCATTACGAATGTCTAGAAGGAATGCTCTCCAGTACAGTGATTTGACACTCGGTGTCGTGTTATTGAAAAACCGGACAAAAAATGGTTAGTAGATTCAAACATGTACCAAACAAATTCATCCTGTGGCTTTGTGATGGTTTCTGCAAAGAACTTTGTGGCGTTAATGGTTATCGCACCATGAGAAGAGACATCAAGCAATTTGGTAGCAAATATTCCATTATCTGAGTAAAACTTGATGTTAACCGTAGAGGATAAATCTTCATTGCTGTCATTCGTGATACTTAACCATGTATCACAATTATCTAAATTAATTAATTGTCCCCAAAACGTACGTGTATGAGTTGCTGAGTGCAGAACATGGTTATTAAATAATGAAACATTTATCGAACTCTCAATCGCATCTTTTTTATAAACGACTTGATGGTTGATTCGACATGGTGTATGTCCGGATTCTGGACGAGCATAAACAGTAAATGATGTTGCTTGCAGAAGGTCAATTCCTTTTGATTCAGCAATCGTCCTGACATCAATTTCAAGTGAGTCACCACGCGGAGACTTTATTATCAGTTCATTTGTTGCGCCGATAACAGAGCCATCATTTCTATTAAATACTAGATGTATAACGATAAAAGACGGAGACATTATTGGATATATACGAACGAGAATATCTAAACCGTCAATGATCGGATATGTTCTCATCGAAGGGGTGCTGTCTGACCAATACTCTCCAGCAACATTAGAGTTGTCGTAGTAAGAATGATTTCCGACAAACGAACCGTTTGAAGCAATTTGGCCTACGAAAAGTCGACCGTAGAACAGTTGCTGTCTTGGTTGATCAATTAATAGTGTGCCACCGGTTTTTGGCCAAGATGGAACTAAGTCATTGATCAAAAACATCTGCTGTGTAAGTCTTGGAATTTCGACGGAGAAAACATGATTAAGTTCGATCTCTGAATTAATAAATTTCAGTGCCACTTCGCCGCAAAGACCAAACGGGCCTGAGGAAATTACAAAAAACTCTGAAAGATCTGGATTGTCTACCAGATCAATCGCCGCCTCCGAAACATTTATTGAGTTAATTTCCTCGTCTTCAAAGAGATCATTGAGCACTCGATTAAAAGAGTGAACAGAACTTATTGAGTCAACACACTTATGATTAACCATTACCGCTGGGAAGGGAATAACAAGATTTTTTGACGAGAAAAACTCAACTAAGAAGCATGCCGCACTTCGATCAAAATAATCTTGCGGGTAAATCGTATATACATGCGGCTCATTAATCTCAAGCAAACGTGAAGAAATTTTCATGCCTTCTTCACTTATGGCTGTAATCTTGCATGCAACTGATGAAATATCACGCTTGATTAAGAAGTGATTTAGAAAACTAATTGATACTTCACTATTTGCCATCACCGGAACCAACAACGAAGATCGATGGTTTGAATTAACAAGATTGCTGGAGTATTGCTCCTGTCTCTTTTTTTCAATTTCAACAAATTTTTTCATATCTACAGTCTAATTAAGACCGCCAATTAGAATTCGGCTCGCTATTTGACTAATTTGTAGACGAGGTTCTTTGCACAATTTCTTCTTAGGCACAGGTTTAATGCGATTACAAGTTTTCAGCCTGCCATCGCCGTGCCAAAAACAACTATTAAGCGCAATGAAGTTATCGCGATAATTCGTGAGATCTGGCCGGCCGAGTATGAAGAAAATGCGTTATTTGTTGCTCAACGCGAAAGCAACATGCTTCCAAATGTCATCGGTGGCACAAATAATTGTTGCATCGGATTATTTCAGATTTACTATTCGGTGCATAAAGCATGGCTTGTCGATATTGGGATCACAGAGCCGACACAGCTTTTTGATGCGCGGTTAAACACACTTGCGGCCTTCACTTTGTTTAAGAGGAATGGCAAATCATGGAAACCATGGTGGACAAGCTCATGGAGACCATAAGGCAGTAGGCTTGCGAGTGAATTTTGCGCTCGTAGCTTAATGGATAGAGCATCTGATTACGGATCAGAAGGTTGGCGGTTCAAGTCCGTCCGAGCGCGCCAAAATCACTTCTTGATAACTTGCGAGCATTCGACGATCGCAGAACTATTTGGGCTAACAAATAACTCAATTTCTGATTCGAGTTGAGTTGCACAGATCTCTCTGCCTCGGTCTACTTCCGATGTCCAAGTAGGGCCAGTAGTCAAGAACCAGCCGGCCTCAAACCATTTGGCGACCGGCACAACAACAAATATCAGTGAAATCGCCAACGCATATATTTTGAGTTTATTGAAAACGATTATGAAATCATGCAGTAGCAGTAGTCCACAAATCCATGCAAGAGTCATCGGCGCGACAAAATAACGGTCGGCGATTCCGCCCAAAATATAACTTGAAGCCGATAATGCAATTGTTGAAGCACAGAGCATGAATCGCAATTCGTTGTATTTTGAGTTTCGAAATGGGCTCAAACTATTGACAATAATTATTATTAAGCAAAAAAGAATTGGAAAAAATATCCCTGAATACCAAAATAAGCCCATGCCTGGCCAAAGTGACATGACGCGTGACCCACTGCGACCTCTTGCAGCAGCGCTAACTCCAACTTTGAGAACTTGAATAATTAAAGTCGCAAAAACAACTGTTAATAAAGTCGTTACTTTGTGGCGCAAGTCACGATCTTGTGACCGGAAAAACCAAATCAACGGCAAAGCGGTTACAAAAAGAATTGGTTGACTTAGCCCTGCTAACAGCGCTACAACTGTAATTAACTTGGAATATTTAATAATTGCCCGACTTGAACAAAAAGCGATTGCTACGGCAGCAGTTAACGGAAATTTAATCATTCCGATATTGCCGAGCGAACTTTCCATTGCGTGTGGGATCACGATCAGCACAAGCCCAGCTCCAGAAGCTAAAACCCGATTATTAGTTTCTTGATAGATCATTGCGAAGATAAATAATGCCAGTGCGACCCAAGTTAAGTTGACGACAGATGATGACGCTATGGCGTGATATCGAATTGGAAATAGCGCGACTATTTCGGCAGTCGCGCGACCAGATATTTCGAAATACTCAGGAAACGGTTTTAAAAGAACCGATAAATTTCCATTAACAGCATCGGGCACATATGTGTAACCAGTGTCTGCTCCGATGCGATTTATTGCTTTCCAATCTCTCGCAAAAATTATCAGTAGATATAAAAAACTTGATACAAAAACCCAAACCCGGTTGCTGATTGATTTTTCGATGGGCACTACAAAAGATCTTAATCAGTTGCTTAACTAGTCAATTGATACGAAATGATCCCGACAAATTCTTTAATTCGATATGTATTGTCGTCAAGACTAGAAGTAAAGGGAACAAAACTGAATAGTGAAATACCAAAACTATTTTCCTCGGTTCCAAATGAGTAGACATTGGAAAAGTAGCGGTGAAATTCGCGCAGTGCTCGGCGCAGGTGAAAGTTTGAGGTGACAATTGCGATTGGTGTGTCTGATGTAATTCCTGGTAGGGCTTTAGCCTGAACTGGGTGCTCCCGTGTGTTTGATGAAATTGACTCAATAATGATTCGAGACTGTGTCAAGCCAAGTGAAATCGCATGTTCGGCAGCAAGTTCACCGTGTCGGGTCGGTAGTCGATCATCCTGCGTGCCTGGTTCTTGACCTGAAAAAACGACTTTTGCCGATGGATATTTTCGCCATAACACTGACGCAGCATTAATTCGTCGAGTACTTTCTGTACCTAGAAAATCTTCTGGTGGGGTGGCACCAACTTCAAAACCGCCACCTAACACGAAGATATATTTTGGTGACCAATCGGACTTTGTCTCGTGCTCAGTGTCAAGCAGTGTGTCAAAAATTGAAGTGGCAAAGCCAGTTGAGAGAAATGTCAAAACAACCAGCGAAGAGATGCAAAATTGTTTAAGTAACTTATTGATTTGAATCGAATCGGTCTTAAAAAAAGCCGTAAAAGCGATTGCCAATAACAAAGCCCACAGCGGATCGACTAACGCTCGCATGCGAAAATTTAGTTCTGCTTCTTGTTGCGAGTGAACCTGAATTTAAGGGTGTGGACAAGAATCTGCAGACCATATTTGATGCCGTTAACTCGTGAAATTTCATCACCATAAAAAGTTGGAATCTCTATTTCAGTGATTCGTTGTTTTGCACCGATCATTTGCAAAATAATTTGCGAATCAAAGTCAAAATAGTCCGAGTTTTTCAGAAACTCAACTTTGTGCAAAGCAGCAACGCTGTATGCGCGATATCCGCTGTGCCATTCGGTTAGAGAAACACTGGCAAGACGATTCTGTAAAAATGTCAGAATTTTGTTGCCAACAAATTTGTAAAGTGGCATTCCTCCCTTGCGGGCGCCACCGCTGGTCATCATCCGAGAGCCAAAAACAACATCGGCATTTCCAGAAATTATTGGTTCGACCATCTGCGGCAAATATTCTGGGGCGTATTGTCCATCGCCATGCAGCAATACGACAAGATCTAGCGAATTTTCAATCGCCCACTGATATCCAGTTTTTTGATTTCCGCCGTAGCCGAGGTTTTTTGGATGTCTGATAATCGTTAGTGGCAGTTCGGAACTATTTTTATAGGAGATGCCTACTTGGTGAGTGTCGTCGGTGCTGGCGTCATCACAAACAAGAATCGCTTCAATTTGTTCAACAAAGTTGCTCGGTATGCGGTCTAGTACTTGGGCAAGGGTATTTTCGGCGTTATAGGCAACTACTAATATTCCGATTTTCATATTGAGCAAACTTTACTACGGCCAAAAATAATTTATGTCTTCACTACATAAACCTAAATCAAATACTGTTCCCCAGGTATCTGCAAACATAACTACGGCACCTACTGGCATCCCTTCGATATTTGGTGTGCCGTCGTGATACAAACTGTTGTACCACACGAAATATCTGTGACTGCAGCGTCTATTTTGCGCAGCATCTAGTTGATATTGGTTGAACACGGGTGGCCGTTTTGAAACCGAGAATAGTTGTTGTTGTTGATTGCTCATCAGCAAACTTCTTGGCGCTAGTGATTTAACGAATTTATGGATTGGTAAATCCTGAAAACCTCTACCCGACCAGTGCCGCCCGTCTGCACCAAACGCGAGCGCATCTTTAGTCGCTGAAGTTAGATGAAAACTCAGAAGTAAAACAAAACACGCACCAAGGATTTTTTTAATATTTCTTTGCTTTGAAATTGTCTTCTCAATCGCAATTGCGATAAGAACGATGATCGGCACATAGATCGGGATCATCATTCGGTTGTCGAGTGGACCTAACTCCCAGTGAACAAATCGATATGCAGAAAAACAAATATATGAAATCACAACGGCAGCACACGCAAGTAAGACATCAGAGTTATTTTCATTATGCTGAGCCACTTTGAGTTTTTTGACACCGATGATCAGAGTGAGTGTCACGATAATTATCACAACTAATGATCCTGCAAACTTGGCGGTTGCTGGATAATCAAGCCACGACATGTAGATGCCACCCTCAAATGGTTTGGCGAGAATCCATGTGCCCAAAGTTCCTGTGAGAGTTTTAAGTGGATCAAGTAATGACCCGCCACCGGGCGCACGAGCACCAGTCAAAGTGCCGTCGATTCTCTTGTTGCGCGCAAGCCATAGCCAACATGGAAGAAACGAGACAGCAAAACCGGCTGTGTTAATTGCTGCTGATTTGAGTAACCCAATCTGTTTACGATTTATCAAAATTGAGGCTGCAGTTAACGCAACTGCAAAAACAGGACCCACATAACGAATAAAAAACAATCCTGTCATCAGCAGTGGCAATAGTGCCGCTTTCGAATAAGACATTTTCTGAACTGCGACAAATATTGCGATAACTAGAACAGCTAGAAATGGTGGTTCTGACCAGGCCATTGAGTACTGCCACAACAATGCCGGGCTGAACGCGACAAAGGCTGTACCGATAATTATTGTTTTGCGATCAGACATGGCACGCATTAACAGCGCATAAGTCGTTGCAACGACTATCAGTGAGCAGATTGCGTTCAATAACAACAGAAATAAATTGGCACTGATGCCGAGCGAAATTCCAACTGCGATTAATGCCGAAAGTCCTGGCGGTCTAACAGTCATTGGTAATCCAGTTACATCTAGTAACCCGCGACCATTTGCAATATTGATTCCGACCGCAACATAATCGGTTGAATCCCAACTCCAGCCAACACCTGAACGATTCGAGATGATTGACAAAATTGCACCCGTTATAGATAGCCCGAATGCCCAAAGGTTTGCTTTGATCCAGTCACGAATGCCGAATATGACCGAAGCAAACACGATTGAACTCTAGGCGTTTAATAGTGTTGTGAACCTAGAATTGAACGAATGGTTATCAAATGAAATTTTCACAAGATGTTGTTGTTGTCGGTGGCTGCGGTCATGTTGGGCTTCCACTTGCGATTATCTTGGCGTCAAAGTCGTTAAAGGTTGTTGCATTTGACACGAATTCTCAAGTTGTTGAGAAAGTTAACAGTGGCCAGATGCCGTTTGATGAACCTGGTGCGCCTGAAGTTCTGAAACGAGTTTTAGCCGCGAAGTCGTTTTTTGCAACAAGCGATAAGCAAAGCGTTGCCAGCGCCGAACATGTCGTCGTCGTAATCGGCACACCCGTTGATGAACATTTGAATCCAGACCCTGAGGCAGTGCCAAATGCGGTGACTTGGTTGCTCGATGTGCTGCAAGACGGTCAGCATCTTGTGTTGCGTAGCACGGTTTACCCGGGAGTGACAAAACTTGTCGAAAAAGTCATCGCCAAAAGTGGCAAGAAAATTGATGTCAGTTTTTGTCCTGAGCGCATCGCCGAAGGCAAAGCAGTCGAAGAATTGATTGCATTACCGCAAATAATTTCGGCAAGAACGCCAGCGGCAGTTGAACGCGCTAAGAAACTATTTAGTTGTCTCACTCAAAACATGATTGTGGTTAGCCCTGAAGAAGCAGAACTCGCAAAGTTGTTTACAAATACTTGGCGTTACATCAAATTTGCGGCTGCGAATCAGTTATACACAATCGCCAATGACTTTGGTGTCGACTTTGAGCGAGTCCGTCATGCAATCACCCATGATTACCCTCGAGCAGCAGATATGCCGGGCGCAGGATTCGCCGCTGGTCCGTGTCTATTTAAAGACACGATGCAACTCGCAGCGTTTAACAACAATAATTTTACACTCGGCCACTCAAGCATGATGATCAATGAAGGACTACCGCTGTATCTTGTTTCGCGAATTGAAAAAAACTATGACCTGGCAAAAATGACCGTCGGAATATTAGGCATGGCGTTCAAGGGTGAGAGCGACGACATTCGCTCAAGTTTGTCTTACAAGTTGAAGCGAATTTTACGGTTTAAAGCAGAATCGGTTCTGTGCGCCGATTCGCTGGTGCACGATGACGCGTCGCTAGTTTCGGAAGATGAACTTCTCAAGCAAGTTGATTTAGTTGTGATTGGCGCGCCTCATCGTCGGTATGCATCTTTAAAGATTTCTCAACCAGTTATTGACATCTGGAACATACGCAAGCAAGGCGTTTTGATCTGACACCACGAGTATCTATTGTCATTCCTGTCTATAACGAGGGCGAAAATGTTGAGCCTGTACTGCGACGATTGTTTGAAGCCGTTGATATTGAGGCTGAAGTTTTAGTTGTTTATGACGAGGCAGAAGACACAACTATCCCAGCATTAATAAAATTGCAGCACGAATTCAAAAATCTGCGACCTGTGCAAAATACTTATGGTCGTGGTCCGGCTAATGCGATTAGATACGGCATCGATCAAGCCAAAGCGAAAGTGGCAGTAGTGACAATGGCTGATGGGTGCGATGATGCATCACAAATTGCAATCTTGACTCGATTAGTCGAGCGCGGAGTCGTTGTTGCGTGTGCAAGTCGATACGCAAAAACCGGTCAACAAGTCGGTGGCCCGTTCTGGAAGGGTGTGATGTCAAAAGTTGCTGGATTAAGTCTCTACTACGGTGCAAGAGTTGGCACCCGCGACGCGACCAACTCGTTCAAGGCGTATTCAACAGACTTTGTGCGTCGCGTTGGTATTGAAAGCGACAAAGGTTTTGAGATTGGCATTGAACTTGTTGCTAAGGCGCGGCGATTTCGCCAGCCAATTGCTGAGATTCCCACGATTTGGCTAGACCGATCTTTTGGTGTGTCAAATTTCAAGATCGCAACTTGGCTACCGCGTTATTTGAAATGGTATTGTTATGCGTTCGGTACAAAGAAAGTGTTGTCTAGATAAAATGTCAAAAGTTCTGCTTACTGGTGCGTCTGGTTTTATTGGTGGCTATGTAGTTGAAGAGTTGCTAAGTCGGGGTCACAATGTGATTGGCCTTGACAATTATTCGAAATACGGGCGAGTCACAAGAAGTTATGACAATCACCCAAACTACAAACTGGTCGAGGGTGATGCTTGTGATGTAGATCTGATGACGAAGTTGCTGATGGATTGTGATCACCTAATTGCTGGTGCAGCGCTTATCGGTGGCATTTCTTATTTTCATGCGTATGCATATGACTTGTTAGCAACAAATGAACGGATCATGGCCTCAACTTGCGATGCGGCGATTCGAGCCCACCGTCAGGGCAAGTTGCAAAAAGTCACCTATTTAAGTTCGTCGATGGTCTTTGAAAGTTCGCAACATTGGCCGAGTGTCGAGGGCGACCAACGCAAGATTCCACCACCGTTGTCGTCGTATGGTTTTCAAAAACTTGCCGTTGAGTATTTCGCACAAGCGGCTTTTGATCAATACAAACTGCCGTTTACTATCATTCGTCCGTTTAATTGTGTTGGCGTGGGCGAGGGTCGAGCACTTGGAGAAATTGAGGTTCTTTCAGGCAATGTCTCATTGGCGATGAGTCATGTTGTGCCAGATCTTGTGCAGAAAATCTTGAAAGGTCAAGACCCGCTTCATATTCTTGGGACTGGTGAGCAGATTCGTCACTACACGTATGGTGGCGATTTGGCCAAAGGCATCGTCACATGCATGGAAAGCCCGAAAGCGCTGAATGAAGATTTCAATATCTCAACTGCAGAATCGACTTCTGTATTACAACTTGCTGAAATAATTTGGAACAAGATTCACAAATCATCAAAGCCGTTTAAATATGTAAGCGATGAAGCATACGAGTATGACGTTCAGCGTCGCGTACCCTCAGTAGAAAAGACGAAAACTGTTTTAAACTTTGAATGCACGACTTCTTTAGACACAATGCTCGACGAAGTTATTCCATGGATTCAGATGGCGATCAATGAAGGCAAAATTTAATCGAGATCAGGTGCAAGACAGACTCGCTTATTTGGCGTAAGCGAAGTAACGATCCACATATCTTGGTTGAGTGACGACGAAGTAGTAACTGTTACCTGAGATCCGCCGGGGATCAAAGTTTTTAATACAGAACTCGGTGAGTCTCCAAAGTTTCTAAAGCCAATCTCAATGTCTCCATCGGGCGAAGCAATTGCAGTGCTCGTACCCGCAAGAGTTAGAAAGTCAGACGCGCTGACTCCTGCTTTACAGAAGGAAGATGACTCTTCGGGTTGAGTGATGGTGAGTACATCGGTTTCAAGCAGAACTCGATCAACTTCAGTACGAGTCGCCGCAGAGGATGTTCGAAGTTCGGCCATGTCAAGTGCAGGGGAGGACTTAAGTTCGCGCAGTGCTGCAAAATATTTGTTGGTAATGATATCCGGGGCCCGAATTGGGTCGGGTTGATAATCGCGATCAACAAAATGGCGACGTGACTCAAGAACACTCAGTTCCGCACGGACATCAGATGACCAGTCTCTTAGCCAAGTTGCGTGTGATTCAAAGTGCGCCCATCCTGCTGTAATTGACCAAATTGAAATAATAACTACAGCAACATTTAGTTGTGGCCGTGGCAGACTTTTTGAAAGTTCGACGCAAATCAAAAAAATTATCGGTATCGATATATATAAATATCTGCTTGATTGCGGAACCCAATTTTGTGCTCTGGATAGTGCAGTGAAACACCAATTAACGAACAACATGGTCAGCAAACCAACTAATCTCGGTGTAACTATTTTTTTAAAGAAAGTAAAATAAATAATTGTTGAAACAAATAATATTTCGAAAATAAATCCCCAACCAATTGAGAGCCCAAAGATTTCACTTAAAGTACCAGCAAAAGATTCGTTGACATAGCGCAAAGCGACACTGAAATTGTTGGATCTAATATCACTTACTCCGTATTGCGAATACCAAATTAGCCATATGGCGGTTGGTGCAACCACGACCCACCACGACTTACGGACTCGTTGCGAAATCAGGATTTCGATTGCTACTGCGGCTACTGCGGCGACACCTAGGCCAGCGCTACCGAGCGAAAGCATCAAAGCCAGCATTGCCAAAAGTTGATTTTTATTTATGCTGCTTTCAAGAAAATAAATTGCTAATAAATAGCCGGCAAGACTCGACATGACGCCGATCTGAAAGGGCCAAAGAATGTTCTCGATGCCGGCTCCCAAAAATAATATTGCAGTTCCGAGGGCGATTGCAGAAGTTTCGCCAAGACGAGTTTTTATGAGAACTACAAACACTGATGCAACTAAAATGTGTGAGAGATAACCAATCATTTGGTAGACGCCATAGTGACTTAACCCGACAATGTGAAAAAGTGCCCAATAGATTGTCGCGGGAAACAGCGAAAGGTGCGAGTTGTGTGGTTGCAAAAAAGTGTCCGGGTTGAACTGCCACCGATTCATAACGAAGTTCCATTCGTCATATTGAAACGTGCGATCTCGAGAAATTGAAGCAAATTTAAGGATGGCTAGTAAACATAAAATACCCCAAATAAGACCTGCCGAAGGTCGGATTTTTTTAGTGAGGTCTAGAGTCATGAAATTTGTTTCGACAGCAGGCTAACCGTGAGCCCTGGTTTAGATTCTTGTTGTCCAACTTCATGAAATCCGATGCGGTTATGAAATCTAATTGAGCCATGATTTGGGGGGTTTAAGTTGACTTCGCAAGTGAGAATTGGTGCACAGCGATCTTTAATCATCCGCTGTTCAACGGCCAAATAAAGTTTTTCACCAAGTGTTTGATTGCGCATGATCTCGCTGACGACGATTCTGTCGAGATAAACAAAATTAGTATATTTCTTCGAAAACCATTGATAGTTGACGCTGGTGTACGGTGCGCCAGGCGCGAAAGTTATACAAAATGCGTGCAACGTATCGGCGCCAATTGCAAAAGAATAGAGTGAATGGTCAATTAGAAATTGAAGTTGTACGTGATCAAGTTCTCCGACAGCCGGTGTATTGAGATTATTTAACTCAAGCGCGGCATCGATATCGGATTCTAAAAATAATCGGGGTTCAAGTTCATTTAGCGACATAAGTATCTAATATCATTACGTTATGAGCACTTCGCACTTTGTCCTTGGTAATTCGATGGTTGCGCCGTGGCCAGACTCAATGCAAACAGCTGTTTTTGGTTTGGGATGTTTTTGGGGTGCTGAGCGCAAGTTTTGGCAATTAGACGGTGTTTACTCGACCGCTGTTGGTTATAGCGGAGGCGCGACGCAAGATCCGAATTACCGCGAAGTTTGCAATGGCGACACGATGCACGCCGAAGTTGTGCTAGTGGTGTTTGACCCGGCAAAAATTTCGTACGAAAAGTTGTTACAAGTTTTTTGGGAGTCGCATGATCCGACACAAGGCATGCGTCAAGGCAATGACATTGGCACGCAATATCGCAGTGCAATTTATTTGACGAGTGATGACCAACAAGCGCTTGTGCTTGCTACACATGATATTTTTCAGAAAGGATTGACCGAGGCCGGCTTTGGTAAAATCACCACCGAAATTAAGACATCACCTGAGTTTTTTTATGCCGAGGAGTATCACCAGCAATATTTAGCCAAAAATCCAAGTGGGTATTGCGGCATCGGCGGCACTGGCGTGACTTGCCCAGTTGGTGTGGCGAAGTAAAAAGCAGTTTTACAAGTTGATGGCGCTACTGCGCTGAATTAAATCGCTTGGGCAAGTTGTTCAGCGGTCGGCTTTCGGTAAAGAGTGATCATCGTGATTCCTGAGAGCAAAATTACGGCACTCATCAAATACCATGCATGATGAAAACCAGATATTGGATCGTCGGTTTTCGCTGCCGAAACAAGCATCGAACTAACTAACGCAACTCCAAGTGCTGCACCTATCTGTCCGGCAGTATTGCTTAGCGCAGATCCCATTGCCAATCTTGGCTGTGGCAAATATGCTGTGGCCGAACTTGTGAGTGTCGAAATACACAAACCCACTCCAATACCGACAAAAACAATGGTCGGAAAAAACATATCCCAGTAATGAATTTCTGGTTTGATATGGAGATTCATCCACAAGATTCCGATGCTCATAATTAACGCACCAGATGCGACTACTTTGCCATGACCAATTCGGCTACCAAGTTTTCCGGCTGGTGCGGCAACTATTGCTGCGGCGAACGGCCCAGGTGAACCAGCCAAACCCGAAAGTGACGGACTGTAATGCCACACTGTTTGTAGCCATTGTGTGTTGATGAAAATCATTGAGAAGAATCCCATTCTAAAAACCAAGCCACTAATTGCTGCCGCGGTAACGAAGGGTAATTTAAATAATCGTAAGTCAAGCACAGGGTGAGCAACTCGGTTACAACGGATCGCGAAAGATGCAAGCAAAATAAATGATGCCGCAAAAATCATGGACGAGCGATTTGAAATCCAACCCCACTCGTCGCTTTGCACGATCATCAAAGTGAGTAATCCGACACCGAATACGACAAGTAGTGCGCCGAAATAATCAACCGTCCGCGGCGCAGTTTCGTCGCGCAATTCACGAAGCAACTTCAATCCGACAAAAAGCGCCACCAAGCAAATCGGCACATTGATTAGAAATACCGAGTGCCATCCAAAGTTGTCAACCAAAACTCCACCGATCATCGGACCACTGGCCGCTGACAAACCACCAACTGCACCCCATATACCGATCGCTGCTGAGCGTTTCTCAACTGCGAACTCTGGTAACACGAGTGCCAATGAAGCAGGTGTGAGGATTGCTCCACCGATTGCCTGAATTATTCTCGCAATAACCATGAAGAGCGCGGTTGGAGAGGCAGCACAAAGAATTGAGCCGAGCATAAAAATCAATAAGCCACCAAGAAACGCACGCTTACGACCGAATGCATCGGCGAGGCGACCTGCAGTTAACAAACCGGCTGCATATGCAATGTTGTAGGCCGAAAAAACCCAAGTCAAAGTTCGACGACTCTCAGGCCACTCAGCGACAAACGAGCCAAACGCAACATTGACGATACTGATATCTAGCGAAACCAACATCACGCCAACGGATGTGAGTGCTAAAACTTTTGCGCCTCGTGACCAAGGTTTCATTTACTGACCGTTCTTTCTAGTTATTAGAGCCCCAAAGATTTTTTCGAATCTCCGCACCGTCAGCATCAAGTGTTCGGCCTTCCCACCGTAGTTCACCAGGTGTACCCGATAACGAAGCAAGCAAGCCTTGCATCGGTGTTGTGCCAACTATGGCGATCGCTTGACGCGCTGCAAAATGTGGATCGCTTGATATTTCGGCCATTGATAAGACTGGCCCAATTGCGGCTTGGGCATCGGTGAATATTTGCAACACAGTTTGGCTATCGCGCTGAGCGCAAAACTTGATCATCATGTCATTTAACGCTTCACGATTTTCTACTCGGCTTGCAAAAGTTGTAAATCGCTGATCGCCGGCACACCCAAGAACTTCAACAACTCGCGCTGCAACTGTGTCCGAACTTGCAGAGACCCCAACCCATTTATTGTCGCTGCATTGATAAACACCGCGCGGCACCGTATACGGCAACTGCGAACCGAGTCGAGGTTGTTGTTCACCGGTCAGCATGAATAGTGAAATTAATGGTCCCATTATTTGAAACATTGTCTCTAACAAGTTGACATCAACGACTTGCCCGACTTTGCTGTGCAGTGCAACCATCGTTGCGAAAGCAGCCACAACACCAGTGACTTCGTCGGTCAATGCAATTGGCGGCAACATTGGCGGCCCGTCGGGTTCGCCGCTGATTGCCGCCAGCCCAGACATTGATTCGGCGATCGATGCAAAACCTGGTCGGTCTCTGTAGGGGCCTGTTTGTCCAAAACCCGAAACACGTGTGATCACCAAACTTGCGTTGCGCTTTAATAAAACTTCTGGACCGATGCCGAGTCGTTCAAGTGTGCCTGGGCGAAAGTTTTCAACTAAAACATTGGCATCATCGATTAGTTTTAAAAATAGTTCTCGGTCTGTATCAAGTTTCAGATCGAGTGCGATATTTCGTTTGTTACGGTTGACAAGTTTCCACCATAAGCCAGTACCATCGCGCGGATCACGCCATGCCATGCCACGTAAACTGTCACCAGACCCAGGCTTCTCGATCTTGATTACATCGGCACCGAAATCAGCAAAATACCTCGCGCAGTTTGGTCCGGCTAAAACCGTTGATAAATCAATAACCCGCAAATCTTTTAGCGGTGCCGACATTTCTAGGTTTAATTAGTTTGGTCGACTACGACGGGTGATTGCTGAGTTTGTCCATGAGCGACCGCTGAATCGCCAAGATGTTTGCACTGTTGTCGAAGCAATTGGCTGAGGTTTCGGCCACAGCAATTCGAGAGCGGTACTAATTGCGACAGCCTCATCTGCAGAAGGTGAGGGCGTAACTGAATTTTGCATTTTTATAGTGGCATGTTGCCATGTTTGCGGCGTGGTAATTCTTCGCGTTTTGATTGCAACATTTTTAAGCCAGCAATTAATTTGCTGCGAGTTTCTGCTGGGTCAATTACATCGTCGATGTATCCACGTTCGGCGGCAGCATAAGGGTTTGCATATTTTGCGCCGTATTCGGCAACAAGTTCTTTACGACGCTCGGCCGGGTTTGCGGCTTGTTGCAACTCTCGGCGATAAACAATTTCAACTGCGCCTTGCGGGCCCATCACGGCCAGTTCGGCAGTCGGCCATGCATATGCAAGATCTGCGCCAATTGATTTTGAATTCATAACGACATAGGCGCCACCGTAAGCTTTGCGGGTGATTACTTGTATCCGTGGCACGGTTGCTTCGCAATATGCGTAAAGCAGTTTCGCACCATGGCGAATAATGCCGCCATATTCTTGGTCAACACCTGGCAAGAAACCCGGTACATCAACAAAAGTAATTAATGGAATATTAAATGCGTCGCAAGTTCGCACAAACCGTGCTGCTTTTTCGCTGGACTCGATATCAAGTACGCCTGCCAAAATCATTGGCTGATTGCCGACAATGCCAACGGTCTTGCCATCTAGTCGCGAGAAACCGCAAACGATACTTTTTGCCCAGTGCGGAAAGTACTCGAAAAACTCTCCATCGTCAACAACTTCTGAAATCACTTTTTTCATGTCGTATGGTTGGTTCGCCGATTCAGGCAAAATCGTGCGCAATGATTCGCACTGACGAAGTGGGTCATCTGTTGGCGCAATAGATGGCGCTTCGGCCATATTGTTCTGCGGTAAAAAAGAAAGTAGATAGCGAACATCTTCGAGACATGCTTTTTCGTCTGAAGAAACGAATGTTGCAACACCACTCTTGGAAGCATGACTCATTGCGCCACCAAGCTCTTCAAGAGTCACATCTTCGCCAGTAACTGTTTTAACAACATCTGGTCCAGTGATAAACATGTGGCTGGTCTCGCGCACCATGAAAATAAAGTCGGTCATTGCTGGTGAGTAAACCGCACCACCGGCACATGGCCCAAGCACAACACTGATTTGTGGGATCACCCCAGACGACTGCACATTACGATGAAAAATACCGCCGTAACTCGCCAACGAAACAACGCCCTCTTGAATACGCGCACCAGCACCGTCGTTGAGACCAATTAACGGAGCGCCAACTTTCAGCGCAAGATCCATCAGTTTGTGAATTTTTTCGGCGAAGACTTCACCGAGCGCACCGCCAAAAACTGTGAAGTCCTGGCTGAATACAAAAATTTTCCGACCATCAATTGTTCCCCATCCGGTGATTACACCATCCGTGTACGGGTGCTCCTCTAGACCAGCAGCCTGTGCTCGGTGGCGAGCGAGAAGATCAAGTTCATGAAAACTTCCTTCGTCAAGCAAAATCTCTATTCGCTCACGCGCGAGCAACTTGCCCTTTTCATGTTGGCGTTCGATTGAACGCTCTGAGCCGGCAGAGAATGCCGCAAGTTTGCGAGCCTTGAGGTCGGCAAGTTTGTCATCCATTGAGTTTCTGACCATTAGATAAACGATACTGCCCGACAAGCGAGTCGCTGAGCGGTTATTTTATATTTCAACCGCCACTGGTTGTGGGCACCGAAATCACGGTCGGCACGGTGGCTGTTGTTGGCACTGCTGTCGGCACGGTGATTACGGTCGGTAGCGATGTTGCACTCGGAATTATTGCAGTGCCGGGCAAAGTTGTAACAGTCGTTGCTTCTGATGCTTGAGTGACCGCGATGGATGTTGAAAGTGGTGTGAGTTCGCCAGTGGTAGTTGTGCCAGAGATCAAGATATTCCAGATGCCCGGAGTATTGAGAACCAGTGTGCCGTCACCAGCAATAATTGCTGCGCCTCGTTGTGTTAAAGGAACATTGATTTGGATACCGCTGTAACCAACTGCTTGAGGGATTAATTTGACTGCGAAATTATTTATTCGATTGGGCTCAATTAATTCAATCCGCATCGCATTGATGCCTGTAAGCCCAGGTGTCAAGGAAATTACAACACGGAATCTTTCATTTTTTAGTTCTTCGCGGAATGCATAATTCGCAGTTGGTGCACTGACCTGTGCGACAGCTTTTGGCGGCTGAGTGGAAACCATCCAAGAAGTAATCATCAACGCGATAACAGCAAAACCAAGTTCAAATGAAATTGCCCGACGAAGTCGCACTGCTATGCGGCCAGTAAGTTGAGTAGGTTCAGCGAAATGTTGTTGAGCAAACATTTTAAAACCGATTGTGATAAACAGCATGCCGATGGTTGCCACAATTTTCAGAACTCCGAGTCGTCCGTGACCACTCGTAAGGATTGATGAGCTATCAAGCAAATAAATTTGCAACAGTCCAGTAAACATAGTGACACCAAAGGCAAGAACCGTATGTTTCGAAAATGCATACATCGCATTGACAAGATCTTCTTCTCCTGGACCGATCAGGATTACTCGTAAAAGTAGAATCAAACCGCCAACCCAATAAGCCACTGCGAGTGCATGTACTGCTCCGAGTACATACGTGAAAATTGCAACATCTTGTCCAAGTCGACTGAATCCGAGAGTGGCAATCATTGTTACGAGCAAAGTAACGGCAGCAAACTGGTGCGCAGGATCGTTTGCGCGACTTGGAAATAGTGCAACCCAACCGCACGACACAACAAGTGCGAAACGAAGAATTAATACAATTCCGCTTCCAGAGGTCAGTGAACCTAACCATGAAAGTGGACTAAGTGACGCGGTGAAACCTTTAGACGCCTCTTGCATTGTGCTTAGAGTGAGAATTAAATAAAGTGTGACGACGCAAGCGATCCAAGAATTTCTGAGGTGACGAATCGTGGCTTCATAAGTTATGCCTTCTGGCCACGCCGTAATTACAAGTGCGAGCCCTCCAAATATTGAAGCCATCAATAGATATTCAAGAATTCTTAATAATCCGATTATTCCACCGACGCGCGGCCGAGATACTTGTTGACCAATTGTTTCACCGATTAATGGAACAGCCGTTGTGTTAACCGTGATCGGTACACCATCAGTGCTGACGAGAGTTGTTTGTGTTTCAACATTTGAAGTGAAAGTAAACGAACCGGTGCTGTTGTCGGGTGGTGGCAGTGACCAACTGACAACACATTGTCCAGCCGGTGGAATTTGAGTTAGGGCGGCCGAGACAGTTTTAAAATCGTTGCCGAGTTGCGGCACTCCTAAACCGACAACATTTCCACCGCATGCAAGTGATAATCCCATTTGCGAAGCGGTATCGGCAGATGCAAGTGGATCTCTAAATACGAGCTGCAATTGTGTGATCGACCCCGAGACAACTTGATTTGCCGCAGGGTTAGAAGAGGTCAAGACATTTGTACCCGGGACTGCATTTGGTTTAGTCGTCGCCCCGGCATTAGTGGTGCCAAAACCAGCAACTGCGCAGATCACCACAAAAATAAGAGCGAAAATCCGATTGCGAGCGGAAGAGTGGATCAAATTTTTAGCCATGCCTAACTATCAGGTCTAAACGGTTAAAACGGTGTGTGACATCTATAAGAACTGTATCTAGATTACTAATTTGAGCCCCTGTTCATGCATCAACCACCCCATAGATAGGCTCGCTACGAAATGGCAACTCAGTCTCTATACCGCCGATATCGCCCAAGACGCTTTGATGAGTTGAAGGGTCAAGACCATGTGGTGCGAGCACTGCGCAATGCGGTGATCAATAATCGTGAAGGTCAGGCATATTTGTTCTCTGGTCCTCGTGGAACGGGTAAAACTTCTACCGCAAGAATTTTGGCAAAGGTTTTGAATTGCGAGAAG
>CAMAWU010000010.1 GCA_945862025.1 Ferrithrix thermotolerans DSM 19514
TAAAAATTACTTAACGATGTAAGTAATCGTCTTTATCATTTGATCAAGATTCTTTGAGCCTTCGGCTGAAAGTGTGACTGAACAAATGCCAGGCTTCCTGAACTCAATCTTGACACTTGAAGTGCCAGTTGTTGTGCAGATTGAACGAGTCTCAGGACTTGTCACCAATACTTGTTGACCTTTTGATGTCACAAGTTTGCTAGCGCTGATTGAAACTGAAGTGCCGGCTTTATATTTTGCGCCGTCTTTTTTGAGACCAAGACTCGCAACCGTCACATCTTGGGTTGGCAAAAACTTTAACGGTACAACCGTGTCAAGAGTAGTGTCTGTTATTCCGCGGTGGTCACGATAAACAAAAATTGAGCAGTTATTCACACCACACTCATATGTTGTACTGACTTTATTTGCGTCAACTTTTGTAAAACTTGAACGCAATGTTAGGACCAATTCAGTGCTCGCCGATTGTGAACCACGCGAGGCATCAGTAGTTGCCCAAATCATTGTGCCTTGTTCTGTAAGACTGCCGTTGCAAATCAGACCAGTTGCGGCCCGTTGACCCATTTGCGCCTTAAAACACTGCGAGATATACACGCCTTGCCCAGCAGGAATGCTCGACAATTTAATTGAGACAACTTGAAGGTCAGCGAGTTTTGTAGTTTGACTTAAAGCGACGCCAACTGCAGCCGAAACGGGCGATGCAACCAGAGAGAAAGCTCCAGCGGAAACTAAAAGCGCGAGTGCTGTGCGAAGTATTGATTTGCTTTTCATATAAAAATCCTTTGTATCGGGGGGTGCTACAAAATAATTAATTAGCTATGGATTCGTGTTAAATGTGATCGGAACAAAAACATCTTGCGTTCGATCTGTGTACCGCAGATGATCAGAACGGGTCACCACACCACACTTAACTAAAGTGCAATCTAAGTCTCCGCTCTTTGCAACAACGAGCACCGTTATGTTAAACGAACCGTCAGGCTGAAACTCAGTTGTGAGACCGATTGCATAGCTCGGCGGATTCGAACTAACCCAAACTGAACTCGGCGACGAACCGTCGATATTTATCCCACCAACACAAGTAGATTGCGGTCCTGGTGCCGCTTGAGTGCAAACAATTACATACACACCTTTTGTAATGTCATAACCCGATCCACGTACTGTGACGGAAGTCCCATTTGGATTTAAGTTTGTTGTCTGACTTACCGTAAGTTTTGGACGACCAATTGTGGTTTGGTTTGAAACTGAAGTTGATACTTGCTTTTGTGGAACTGAAGGCAAAACTAACGTCGTCCCCGTAGTTGCAACTACCGGCAGAGATTCGGTCGGACTCGTACTCGCCGCTGACGTTGTTGTCGCTGAACCCACCGAACTTGCAGTGCTAGTTGAACTTGAAGTAGCCACTGTTGTTTGAGCTGTTTGAGTGGTTTGGGTCGCCGATGAACAACCACCAATTAAAACTGTCATCAGCAACGGAGCGACAAATTTCATCTCCGCAAATTCTACCAATCTGCATCGCACTAGTAGATTGAAAAGGCTATGGCCAAAGGTGAGATGTGACGAAAAGCCTTAATCAGCGAACCTGTATTAACAGCACAACTCGCTCAATCCTGATGCTTATTTTCGCAGTCGCTTTCACTCAAGCAGCAACGTCTTGCACCAATTCAAGTTCAAAATCAACGCCAACAACAAGCATCCCAAGTTCGTTAACCGCACGACCAATTGTGATTGCTGCAGCAGATTTTGAACTACCAATTACCGACAATGCGAAATCCAAACTTCCCGTAACTGTCAAATCTGCAGACGACCAAACTGTCACGGTCACTGACACTTCACGAATAATTGTTTTAAATGATGCGATCGCAGAAATTGTCATCTCACTCGGATTTTTTGAAAACATCATCGGTCGTGACGCCACGACGACTCTCGAAATGCTTAAAGCGATTCCAAAAGTGAGTAGTGGACACGATGTCAGTGCCGAAAGCGTGCTGGCATTAAGTCCGACACTGATAATCGGTGATACTCGATCTGGGCCACCGGAAGCAATACAACAATTGCGAGGCGCAGGCGTATCAATTTTACTCGCTCCAGAAGTTTGGCAACTAAGTGATATCGCACCACGAATTTCACTTATCGCCGAGGCTCTTGGCGTTAAAGAATCTGGACAGAAACTTCTTCAAGAAACTCAAACACAAATAGATCAGGCACTCACCGAATCAAAAACAAATCAGATAAATCCGCGTGTTGCATTTTTGTATGTCCGCGGAACCGCTTCGGTTTTTCTACTTGGCGGCAAGGGATCTGGTGCCGACGAAATGATTCGCGCGGCTGGAGGTATCGATGTCGGGACTGATCTGGGTCTGGCGTCTTTCACTCCACTAACTACCGAGGCAATCGTCAAAGCAAATCCTGACATTCTTGTTGTGCTATCGCTTGGTCTTAAATCAGTAGGCGGAATCGACGGCCTGCTTGAACTCCCCGGAATCGCTCAAACTCCTGCTGCCCGAAATCGATCTGTGATTGCGATTGATGACGACTTGCTATTCTCTTTTGGGCCACGAACCGGATCACTAATTGTTCGTTTATCTGATTCTTTTGGCGCAATAATGAAACCTGCTAACTAGAAAATCAACACATCAAATGAACGACATCCGACGCATCAACCCAAAAATAGTTGGGATTGTATTAACTCTTACATTGATAGTTGTAGTTCTCAACGCACTTACAACTGGCGCCTACACAATTTCGTTTAATGAGTTGATCAAAGTTTTGTTTGAAGGGCCAACACACACCACTGGCACAGACAGTGTGAGCCATGCCGTGTTTTGGAATGTACGTTTACCACGAGTGATTCTGGCAATTATCGTTGGGGCATCACTAGCAGTCGCTGGCGTTGTAATGCAGGGAATCTTTCGTAATCCACTTGCCGAACCTGCAACAGTCGGTGTTTCAGGTGGCGCGGCAGTCGGAGCCGTGATTGCAATCACGCTTGGATTGAGCAAAGTTCCAATGGGTGTGCAACTCTCTGCTTTCATCGGCGGCACTTTGGCGACGGCCGTCGTTTACGGTTTATCACGCATCGATGGTAAAACCGATGTTGTCACTTTGATCTTGACCGGAATTGCGATCAACGCATTGTCGGGTGCGTTAATTGGTCTCGCGGTTTTCGTTGCAGATGATGATCAGATTCGTACTGTCACATTTTGGAGTCTCGGTTCACTTGGTCTTGCAACATGGCGAGCCGTGGCGATGGTCTTACCACTTGCGATTATTGGCATCGCTCTCACTACCCGATATACCCGCACACTTGATCTGATGGCGCTCGGTGACAGGGCTGCAGCACATGTTGGTGTGCCCGTCGAGCGAGTGCGTTTGCAAACAGTTGCAATTGTTGGTTTGCTCGCGTCGAGCGCCGTTGCTGCTACCGGCATTATTGCTTTCGTTGGATTAATCGTGCCGCATATTTTGCGTCTCGTGCTCGGGCCCAAGCATCGCGATTTGTTGTGGGCCGCAGCATTGCTTGGTGCAATTGTCACGCTTCTCGCCGACCTTGCTGCCCGCACATTGCTCTCTCCAGCAGAATTGCCTCTTGGCGTGCTCACGGCATTAATCGGTGCACCATTCTTTTTGTGGCTGTTGCGCAAGATGCGTTCAAGCGAAAGTAGTTGGACGTGAACCTTGTCTCAAACCCAATAATTAAATGTGAAAATGTTTCGGTAGTGCGTGGCGAGACGACGATTCTTCAAGACGTTTCACTGCAAGCCAATCAAGGTGAGTTGATTGCGATTCTCGGACCAAACGGCGCAGGCAAATCAACGTTGCTTGGAGTACTTGCCGGAGATCTGATACCAAATTCTGGAACCGTCAATTTTGGCGGAGACCAAATTTCATCGCTCACAAAACGCGAACTTGCGCTGCGTCGCGCGGTTCTACCACAACAAGTAACAGTTTCGTTTCCGTTCAGTGTCGAAGAAGTTGTTGAAATGGGACGAGGCCCGAAACAAACAGGCGCTGACCAAGACCTGATCGAGATGGCGATGAAACGAGTTGATGTACTTGAAATGCGAACTCGGCTTTATCGGTCGCTCTCAATTGGCGAGCAGGCTCGTGTCTCAATGGCGAGAATTTTGGCCCAAGATACGCCGTTGCTATTGCTTGATGAGCCAACTGCCGTTTTGGATATTGGCCAACAAGAAAAACTGATGAGAATTGTGCGATCACTAGTTGACGACGGTCGAACAGTTATTGCGGTGTTTCACGACCTCAATGTGGCGATGTCATTTGCCGATCGTGTTGTGCTGTTACAAAAAGGCAAACAGGTTGCAACTGGCGCACCGCGTGAAACAATGACCGCAGAAACTCTGAGCAACATTTACGAACACAAAATCGATGTAATTACTGTTAACGATGACACTGGTCCAGTTGTGATTCCATCGCCGCGCGACCGAATCTAGTTAGTTGCGAGCGAACTTAGTTTCTCTTTTACTTTTGCAACAGACGGATTCGTCATCGCTTCACCGTCAGAAAATACAAGCGTCGGAACAGTTTGATTGCCGTTGTTTACACGCTCGACTATCGCCACAGCGTCTGGACTTTGTTCTAAATCAATTTCAGTGAACTCGATTCCGTCGGCATTTAGCATCGCCTTTAGTCGCTTGCAGTAGCCGCACCACTGAGTGCTGTACATCACGAAATTGTTTGTTTGCATGCGAAGAATTCTAGTTCTAAAAATTTTCGATTACGCAGCGAAAAGTTAAGTTGATACGTGGCTCATTGACTCGCTTGGTCTTTGCTACTTGATGCACCCAACAGTGCTGCGACTTTCCTGCCATAACCAACAGACTTCCCGATTCAAGTTGAATCTTGATCGTCTCGCCAGTTTTGCGGTGACGCATGTCAAAGCGACGGGTCGCGCCAAGACTGACCGAAGCAATTGTTGGCTCTGGCCCGTTACAAGCCTCGTTATCAGAGTGCCAACCGAGACCGTCTTGACCGTTGCGATAGAAGTTGACGAGCACAGAGTTGAACGTTGCATTTGTAACTTCAGCACATCTGTTGCGAATATCACTGAGTATTTCTGAAAACGGCTGCGCGCGGCGCATTACACCCGAATATTTGTAACCTTCACCAAGTTCGTTGTGCCAAGTTGAGAGCCTCGGTTCAAGAACGGTGTTGCCGAAAATTGTTATCTCGGGTTGCTCCCAATCATTTTCAGTTTTAATTTGGTTGAAGGCCTGCGCAGCAAAGTCAGCAGAAAGAAAATCTTTAAATAAAGTTGCAGTGCCGTCAAAGGGCAAAAATTGTTGGGTCGTCAGGTGCACTAGTTACAGGCCAGTTAAAAATTACTTAGAGAAACTTCACCGACAACTTTGCCCGGATTCATAATGCCATTCGGGTCAAGAGCAAACTTAATGGCTCTCATTGCGTCAACGGCCTCATTGCCAAGTTCGCTAATGAGATATTCAATTTTGCCGATGCCGATTCCATGCTCGCCGGTACAAGTACCTTCAAGACTTAGCGATCGATTCACAAGTCTTGTATGAAATTCTTCTAGTCGTTCAATTGCTCGATGATCTTCTGGGTCGCAAGTTAACAAAACATGAAAATTGCCGTCGCCCACATGCCCAACAATTGGCCCAAATATTTTCGAATCGCTTAAGTCTTTTTTGGTTTCTTCAACGCATTGCGAGAGTTTCGAAATCGGCACACAAACATCTGTCGAAAATATACGACCATTAGGTTGATGCGCCCTGCACGCCAGACCAGCGTCGTGTCTTGCCTGCCATAACTTGCGTCGCTCGGCTTCGTCAGTTGTCTGCAAAAATCCGCCTCCGCCGTGCCGCTCAAGAATCTCTCTAGCTTGGGCAATGTCAATCGCAGTCGATTCGGCTGACCCATGAAATTCAAGCAATAAAAGATCTTTTTCTGGCAGGTCCGTATTCGAATATCGATTAACTGCGACCACTGCATCTTGATCGACGAGTTCAATTCGGGCAACATCCACGCCTAGTTGTATGACTTCAATTACGCCGTCAACGGCTTCACGGACAGTTTCAAATTGCATTGTTGCAGATGCGATAACTTCAGGAATACCAAAAAGTCGCAAAGTTAATTCTGTGATTACGCCGAGTGTGCCTTCTGAGCCAACGAAGAGATGCGTCAGGTCGTAACCAGCAGAAGTTTTTCGAGCACGACGTGATGTTGTGATCACTTCTCCATTTGCGGTTACGACAGTAAGACTCATCACAAGTTGCTTCATTGCGCCGTATTTAACTGTCGTCGTTCCAGATGCACCCGTTGAAGCCATACCACCCAAAGTTGCATCAGCACCTGGATCAACCGGAAAGAACAATCCATAACGCGATAAATATTCATTTAGTTGTTTGCGGCGCACACCGGGCTGGATAGTGCAGTCAAGATCTTCGCCACTGACTCGCAAGATTTTGTCCATCTGTGAAAGGTCGAGCGATACTCCACCACGAATTGGCGTGCTGTTGCCTTCAAGCGAAGTACCGGCACCCCAAGCAACAACCGGAGTTTGATGCGCGTTGCAAATTTTTAATGTTGTCGCTACGTCTTGCGTGCAGGTGGCAAATACAACTGCATCAGGCAAAGTTGGCGTATGAAAACTTTCGTCTTTTGAGTGATGCTCACGAATCGTGTCGTTGACGCTCACCTTCTGGCCAAGCGCCGCCCTTAATTCGTCAATCACCACATCTTGATCTTAAACCACAAACCAATTTTTCGCTAGAAATATTGATGTAATACAGTTAGTGTTGCTGGTCATGAGTTATCTCGATGTCAAACGGCGCTTAGATGCAGGCGAAATTATCGTTATTGACGGTGGTACTGGCACCGAACTGCAACGGCGCGGTGCACAGATGGACCCATCCGCGTGGTGTGGGCCAGCCTCGCTTAACAACAGCGAGTTACTGACGCAAGTTCATCTTGACTACATCAATGCTGGTGCTGATGTGATCACTGCAAACACTTTTGCTTCATCGCGATTAATGCTTACCCCAGCAGGATACGCAGATCAAGTAAAAGAGATCAACGAAATCGCAGTTGAAGCGGCGTTACGCGCACGCGACTTGGCGAAGTCGACATCACCTAGTCGCAAAATTGCCGTTGCTGGTTCACTCTCGCACATGTTGTCCGTGGCTGCTGGCACTGCAAAAGTTGATCAGGCCCAAGTGCCGTCGAACGGCGAACTCGCCCACGCATTTGGTGAACTCGCAGGTATTTTGAAATCTTCTGGCGTCGATCACATCATGCTCGAAATGATGTACGAGCCAAATCGCATACCGCTTGCGTTAAATGCCGCACTTGAAACTGGTCTGCCTGTTTGGTTTGGGATGAGTGCGCGCCGCGCAAGAGACGGTCGCGCAATAAGTTTTGATCAGCATAATGAATTTCCGCTAGAAGAGGTAACCAAGTTGATTCCAAAAACTGGTGTTGACGTGGCCGGTGTGATGCATACTGGTGCCGAGATAATTGGCGAAACACTCGCGGCGATTCGCAAAAACTTTTCTGGCCCGCTCTCGGCATATCCAGACTCGGGCTACTTCGAAATGCCCGACTGGCGATTCGTTGATGTCATCTCACCAGATCGTCTTGAAACTTTTTACGCCGAATGGATTAATCAGGGCGCGCAACTCATCGGCGGCTGTTGCGGTCTAACCGTCGACCACATCCACGCCGCCACCCGCGCCCTAAATACGCGAATTCGCTAAAGTTTGAAGACTAATTAATCAAGTCGTGCGCCAACGGGGTGCCGCGGGCGATATCTTTTTTTGCTTTTTTGCCGAGAGCTTGTTCATAAAACTTTGGTGCCAGCCCGTAACCAGGTCGAATCGCACGTACGTTACGCTCAGTCAAAGTTTCGCCCGCTTTAATATCTTCAACAACATAAAGGCTTCGTCGAAACACAAGAGAAAGTTTCTCTTTTTCGGTTGGCCCATCTTGAATTATGCCAAGCGACTGCCATGCTCGTTCGGTTTCAATCACAAGTTGCGCCATCTCGGCTGGTTCCATTGAAAATGTGCTGTCGACTCCACCGTCTGCACGATCAAGCGTGAAATGCTTTTCAATCACTGTTGCGCCAAGCGCGACGGCTGCGACTGAAACTCCGATGCCCATAGTGTGATCTGAGATACCAATTTCACAGCCATATCGTTTTCGCATTTCTGGAATCGTCAGAACATTTGAGTCGTCCGGTGTAGACGGATAAGTGCTCGTGCACTTCAGTAACACCAAGTCTTTACATCCAGCCGCGCGTGCAGCCTCAACTGTCTCGTCAAGTTCGACAAAAGTCGTCATGCCAGTTGAGATAATCATTGGTTTGCCTGTTGCTGCAACTCGCCGAATCAGCGGTAGATCAGTATTTTCAAAAGATGCAATTTTGTAACACGGAACATTGAGTTGCTCTAAATAATCAACTGCCGTGTCATCAAACGGCGTGCTGAATGCAATCATTCCATGTTGGTGCGCGCGATCAAAGATTGGCTTGTGCCACTCCCATGGCGTGTAGGCCTTTTCATAAAGTTCATAAAGCGATGAACCCTTCCAAAGACTCTTCGGATCAGAGATAAAAAATTCACGCTCACGGATATCAAGTGTCATCGTCTCGGCCGTATAGGTCTGGATCTTAATAGCGTGCGCGCCAGCCTTCGCCGCCGCATCAACAATCTCAAGTGCTCGTTCTAACGACTGATTGTGATTGCCCGACATCTCAGCAATCACCAACGGCGCACTCCCCGCCCCTACTTCTCGCCCACCAAATTTCATTTACTAACCACCACGACCATGTCTCCCAATTGGTATTCCAAAATCTCTGAATTATTTATCGATGTCTCAACGAACCCTAGTGTCCTGAATACAGACCATGAACGCACATTGGCTTTCTTGACTTGCGCCTTTAACAAGTGCGAATTTTGAATACGGAAAGCTTTAATTGCAACTTCGACTGCGGTTGCGGCCCAACCACGACCGCGCACTAACTCGTCTAATGAGTAATTAATTTCTGCAGTTTTATCCACTATTTCAAATCGAATCTGCCCGACCGGTAAATCTGAGGCCTCAAGCACATACATCTCAGTTGATTCTGAGTTGATCTTTTCGGTGAACCAATTCTGATGCCTAGTCCACTCGATATCAGCCGAATCCAAAGAGTTCTCGCGAACCTGAGGATCATTAGCCCAATTAAAATAATCTATACAGTCGTGCGTTGTTGCGAGCCGGACTTTCAATTCACCTACTGAGGTGGGACACATCGCTTCTGCAACTCGCATGCAACCTTTACCGTCAACAACAATTTGTGATTTAACTGAAGATGCTCTAAGTGCAGACTGCGTCTTCAAGAACTCGCGTACCGCACTAGCAACTGATTCATTAGTAACTTCAGATTGCGGGCCGAGATAACGAACGAAACCTTCTCTCGCTAGCTTCTCGCATGTTGGGACTTGATTCTCAGCAATGCTGACAATAATTGATGGCACACCAAGACACATTCGCTCCCAAGTAGTCGTGCCGCCAGCGCCAATTGCAAGGTCTGAATTACTCATAATTTTCGCAAACTCATCGCCAGATTCGTGAAACTGGATATTCATATCGTATTGATTTGTCGATCCTGATTTAAAATTTAGGTTCTGTGCACCAATTACGACATCAATTACTAAATCCGAAAACTCGTCGCCGCTCAATGCATCAAGAACTGTTTTCGTTAAATTTTTCGGATCAGAGCCGCCGCAAAACACAAATATGCGCTTCAACTTATTTTTTGGCACCATCGAAACTTCGCGTATTTTTGCAAAAACTGAATTTAGCATTGCATATTTTGGGCCGATTAAAAACTCACATGTATCCGGCACCTGCCGATTAAAAGTCTCAACTGTGCGATCCGAGTAATTCTGATCAATTAACAAATCACAATCGTGGTGCCGATCAGCGAGGTCTTCAATAACAGCAATTTTTTCAACGAAAGGCTGAACCGCGGTCTCCCACTGCGAGCCGAGAGAGTAATTATCCAGAACTACCCAATCTGGACGCACCCCTGCAAGTGATTCAATAAATTCGGACGCATCAACGCTCTGCAAAATCACATCAGTTGATCGGGGTAGCAAAACTGTGCGAAACAATTTCTCTTCAAGGGACGAAATGCCTGCGCCGTCAAGATCTCTGCAGACAAAAGTTACATCGTTACCTCGCAAGCGAAGCTCTTCAGCAAGGTTCGTACACCTTGAAAGATGTCCAAACCCAATCTCGCGCGAGGCATCAACCCTGAAAACTACAAACATAAAAAGATCTCAACGTGTTTAGAATCTAAAAAAAACTCGCCACGACAGAAACCGAAAGCACACCGAAAAGACCCGACGCTCACAAACTTACCCTCATCGGGAAACCATCCTTGATGAGATCCTGCTTTATCCCGTTTGGGGTTAGTTCAGTGAAATGGAAAATGCTTGCCGCTGCGATTGCTGATGTTGATGTGTTTTTGAGAACATCAGCCATATGGCCTGAATTTCCGGCACCGCCAGAGGCAATCACAGGGACGTTCACCGAGTTGCAAACAACATCAATAAGTCCTAGGTCGTACCCGCCCATTGTCCCGTCTTTATCTATTGATGTAATCAAAATCTCGCCAGACCCACGGTCTGCCAACTCCTTTGCCCAAACTTCCGGCGCTATACCCGTTGAGACTTGCCCCGAGTTTCTCATGCACTCCCATCCACCATCAATCAAACGTGCATCAATACTTGCAACGAGGCATTGTGAACCAAATTGACTCGACGCCTTGCTCATCAACTCTGGATCCAAGAACAACGATGTATTTATTGCAACTTTATCGGCACCAGCCTCTAACAACTTCTCAATATGTTCCAACTTTGAAATCCCCCCACCAACTGTAAGTGGCACAAAACATTCTGCGGCGATTTCCTTAATCAGCGAATAATTGGGTTCATAACCGATAGTCGATGCGACTACATCACATAAAATTAGTTCATCAACATCTCTTGAGTTGTAGACTTTTATAGCTGGATGGACTGGCCCGACCCGTCTCGAGTTTCCAAAATTCACACCCTTCACCAGCCCAATATCTTTCCAAAGCAATGTTGGGATCAATCGTGTTTTCAACATAATTCAACTTCGCAGAAATTCTTGAGAAGTAGTCTTCCTGCTTTAGAACTTTTCTCTGGATGAAATTGTGTTCCAAAAATATTGCCATGTTCAATAGAAGAAATATACTGCAAGCCATATTCAAAATTCGAGGAGACAATTGAATCATCTGCTGAATCAAAGACATAACTATGACTGAAATAAAAATCAGTCATCGAAGGAATACCTTTCAGAAGAATACTTTCTTGATTTATAACCACTGAGTTCCAACCAATATGTGGGACTCTCAATTCTTGGCTTGGAAATTTTCGGATGGTACCTTTTAAAAAAGACAAGCCACTAACCACTCCGCCCTCAGACCCGATTTCAGCAAATAGTTGCATCCCGAGACAAATGCCTAAAATTGGTGTGCGTTTCTCAATAACTACATGACGGAGGGCATCGAACAAGCCGCGTTCATGAATCCTCCTCATCCCTTCACCAAAGGATCCTTGACCTGGAAAAATCAGCCGAGATTTTCCACTCAATTCACTTGGATCAGAAATAGTCTTCGGCATAAAACCGAGATTTAATATCGCTCTGCTGATTGAGCCTAAATTAGAAATACCACAATCAATGATCCCAATTTCTTTTTGAACATTCACCCTAATTTTAGGCTAACCAATCTTTCCGCTTTTGAAGATTTCCGTTCTCATCCTTAATCAGATTACCCTCCAAATCTGATGCAAAAAGTTCGCGATTAGTAAACCGATCACAAACTGCTACAAAATCGTCTACGGACATTTCAAGGGGCTTAAGAATTTGCTCCAACGTTTTTCCCAGATAGGACCACGGAAATCTGCCGTCACGCTCCCTGACTAGTCGTAATCCTTCATCGCGAGTCATTCTTCCTCGACGAATATGTAATGAAGCGATGTCAGTAGCTCTTCCAAATCCGAACTTCAAGTATTTGAAGTAGTCATGAATTCCCTGCTGGTAATTATCCAAATTTTCATAATTACCAATCGAACCTTCAATGTCAGCAGAATAAGGCAAGAACCCGGAGTCGGAAGCACACTTATAATTTTCAAAACCGTCCCAAGGGAGAAACTGTCCTAAAAAAATCGCGCTAACCCTGCTTTTTGATAATTCGTCTAAAGTGGGGTATTCGTACGGCACCAAGTTTTTTTTCGGGATCTTATAAGTTTCAGATAAGTCCGAGACTCGCAGTCCTAGCAATCCGCCAAACTCTTCCATCCAACGACGATCCATTACATTTGCCTTTGCAGCCAAGTCAGGACCCCCGAACTCGTTTTGCGGATTTTCACCATAGATGATTAAGCCAACTTCATATTGGGATGCAACTTTGAATGGGATAGTAAAAATACCTACATGTTCCGGCCATTGAATATCTCCTACCTCATTTAGACAGAGCCTGTTGAGTTTTCTTCTCACAAGAGGGTTTGGCGAAACTTGCAAATGATCAACACCCAAATTCTTTAGATTCTCAATATTTTTCCGACCAAGTTCAGATTCATCACATGTGGTCGCAGTAACACACAGCGGGTTCATACCAAATTCGAGCATTTTTATAACTTGGAACGTACTGTCCTTTCCGCCGCTGACTCCGATTAAACAGTCCCAGTAACCATCGCTTCGGCGATAAGTTTCTAAAATCTTTAACAATTCTGCTCTTCGTTTATCCCAATCGATGTTTGGTCGATCAAAATAAGCAGTGCACGCAGTACATACCCCTTCTTCATCAAAATACAGATCAGGTTTACTTGACGGCAGCAGACAATTAACGCAAAGTCGAATCATAAACCTAATTTATCATCAATCCTTAGTTTGGTCACTTAGAGATGACGCATGGTGACAATATGCGAAGTTCGGCATGATGCAAATAATGCAATACACCCATCAAGTATTTCGGTAGTAAAATCGTGTCGGAAATTAGATGCAATGTAAAAAGCATCATCTCTGACCTCTAAGTCTGATTGCATCGTTTCAACTGATCTCCGCAGCGATTCCAGCCTCTTTTGGACAAGGCGATCTCAAACCTCTTGGATTAAGGCCAAAAATTTCCTTGCAGGTTCTATTTCTTTCAGCCACTTAATTACTCCTTAATCTGATTTATGAATTTAACTTCGGCTGAAAGCCATTGCTTTTCGGTATCAATGTCTTGAACTCTACTTGAATCAATGAAGATGCCAATTGAATCTGCGCCGATTATTGGTTTGTCTGATTGCCAAGATCCAACTTTGCCCCAGTAAAACTGTGCTGCATCGCAAAAAATGCCAGGCAGATCTTGAGATCGCACTGAACAATTTTCAGGAAACAACATCTTGACCCGTCCATCACCGCTCTTTGTAAATGAACGAAAGACAACGGGGTCAAGATTGGTCATCGCAAAAGTGAAACTTGCGGCGCTTGAATCTAACTTAGTCAAACCTTCAATAAGTAAATCAACGGTCAAAAACACTGCAGTTGGATAAATACAACATATCTGACTTGCGAAATCTCTTTCAAGCCCGATCTCGGAAATCGCATGTTGAACAACCGACTTTGTGTCTGCAAAATCATCAGCCAACTTACTGGGTCTAACAAACGGTACTGTTGCCCCAATACTTCTGGAAAACTGTGTGATTTCATCATCGTCGGTTGAAACAATCACCTTGTCAAATAACCCACTTTCAAGTGCTGCCCCGATTGGCCATGCGATAATTGGCTTACCTGCAAATTCGCGGATATTTTTTCTGGGTATGCGCTTGCTTCCACCTCGCGCGGGAATAATAGCAATACGCATCGGTGTTGGTTAAAAAATCGTTTGGTGGCCGAGAGGTGTCATTAATTTCTTGACTACATCAATTTGTTGATCATCGGTTAACAACGGGAACATCGGCAGGCTGATTGCCTCGGAGTAATACTTTTCGGCTTCAAGAAAGTGACTCTTATCAAATCCCATCGCTGCGTAATATGGCTGGCGATAAACCGGAATGTAATGCAGATTTGCTAAAACTCCGTTAGCGCGCAAACGCTCGAAAACTTCGCGATGCGTGGTCTTCATTGCGGCAAAATCTGGCCGAACAATATAAAGATGAAACGAAGAGTAGGTATGCGGGTCTTGCCACGGAGTCTGAACTGGCTGACTTGCGAACAACAAATCATATTGCCGTGCAAGTTGTTGACGACGCTCAACATATTCATCAAGACGATCCATCTGGCTAGCGCCGAGCGCCGCATAAATGTCTGTCATGCGGTAATTGAAACCCAATTCAAGTTGCTCGTAATACCAAAGACCGTCAGAGGGTTTGGTCATTTGCGAAGCATCACGCGTGACACCATGACTTCGCAAGCGCACCATCAAATCACCAAGCACTCTGTCATTCGTAACTGCAACTCCGCCCTCACCCGAAGTCACTATCTTGACCGGATGAAAACTAAAAACTGCAATATCGCTATACCGGCAGTTACCAACAGGCTCGCCGAGATATTTGGCTCCAATCGCGTGTGATGCATCTTCGATTACTTTGAATCCGTATTGTTTCGCCAACGCACCAATCGCTTTCATGTCACACGATTGGCCCGCCAAGTGCACGGGGATAACAACCTTCGGCAAGCGCCCACTCTTCTGCGCAACCTCAAGTTTTTCGGCGAGGCGATCGGAACTCATGTTGTATGTCTTCGGGTCGATATCTACAAAATCAACATCTGCTCCGCAATAACGCGCGCAATTTGCACTCGCCACAAAAGTAATCGGGCTAGTCCAAACAAGGTCACCAACGCCAACGCCAAGTGCCATGCACGCAATATGTAACGCTGAAGTCGCGCTATTCACGGCAGTGGCCGTCGCGACGCCGCAATATTCGGCGACCACGCGCTCAAAAATTGGCACCATCGGACCTTGAGTCAAATAGTCAGACTGCAAAACCTCGACGACAGCCTTAATGTCTGCCGCTGTGATCTCTTGTCGGCCGTATGGAATTGTCATCGGGGGGGTCCTTAACGCTCTACCAAACGATACAAGCGTCAAGCATCCAGGTCTCGGAAGCCCCGATAAAACCTGACTAAATTAGTCGGGTATAGGGGTAGGCTGGGGCGCATGTCAAAGCGCTTTCCGTTTCCAAACCCTGTCAATGAAACATCAGCCCGACTTGTCGCCGCAGGTGTTGTTTTAATCAGCACAATTTTTCTGCTGACAAATTCGACCCTCGTCCTCGTCGCGTTGACATACGGGTTCGCCGCACGCGTCGCCGCCGGCCCAACTTTCAGCCCACTGGCAACAATCGCCACGCGGGTAATTACACCGCGTCTAAATCTCAATCACAAATTTGTTCCTGGTCCACCAAAAAGATTTGCTCAAACAATTGGATTAACCTTTGCCGCGACAGCACTCGCCCTAACATTGCTCGGCTTTTCAACTGTCGCACAACTCGTAATCGCCGCCTTGATCGTTGCGGCATTTCTTGAAGCCGCATTTGCAATCTGTCTCGGCTGTATTGCATTTAGTTTTTTAATGAAACTCGGCGTGATTCCGCAAAGTGTGTGCGAATCTTGCAATGATATTTCGTTGCGCGCACTCGCCTAGTTGGTTTTATGTTTTGCGGTGACAAGATAGTCGCTTAGATCTGCATCGTGAGTCATTGACCAATAGTCGACAAATCGCCATGGCATTGGCGAAAATATTCGGCCTTGCGAATTTTTGTACCAACTATCCATGCCTGGGTGCGACCATACAAGTTGATCGTGTTCATCATCGACTGCTTTGTTATACGCATCATGTACCTCGGGACGAACATCAACTGATGAGATTTGCGATTCAATCATCTGCGTGATGCAACTCGTGATGTAACGCATTTGGCATTCGGCCTGAAAAATCACACTGCCACCGTGAGCCACATTCGTATTTGGCCCGTACAAGCAAAATAGATTCGGAAAATTAGGCATTGTCATACCTTTATATGCACGCGGATCATCGTCACCCCAAGTTTCGCGCAGTGTTATGCCGTTGCGGCCAGTTACAGCCACTGAAGCCAGCATCTTGCCGGCCTCAAACCCAGTCGCCAAAATGATTACATCGGCTTGGCGCGACGAACCGTCAAGGGCAACTATTTGATTGCCGTCAATATGATCTACCCCAGACGCAACTAGTTCGACATTGTCACGCGTGAGAGATTTATACCAATCGTTATCGACAAGAATTCGTTTGCCATACGGCGGATAATCGGGCAAAGTTTTAGCCACTAAGTCATCGTGACCCTCAAGTTGCGCAAGCAAATACTCGGTGAGTTGTACTCGATGTTTATCGTTGCGTGAATTCATTGATCGTTGCAGATGTGGCCAAGTTTCATCTCGGCGCAAAGTCGGCAACAATCCATCTCCGAATCTCCAAAAAAGACCAAACCGATACCAGTCAAAATAAAACGGCACATTCTCGAACAACCACATGGTTTGCGGTTTGACATCGCGGTGATAGTCATTGCTTGGTCGCACCCATTGCGGCGAACGCTGAAAAATTGTCACATCACTGGCTTGCGACGCAACCGTACGCAGAATCTGCATCGCACTTGCCCCAGTGCCAATGATCGCAACTCGTTTGCCAGAAAGGTCAACATCGTGGCGCCACTGTGCAGAATGAAAGCAAGGGCCAGTGAAAGATTCAAGTCCATTAATGAATGACTTTTTTGGTCGATTAAGTTGTCCGACACAAGAAATCACTATATTTGCCGAGGTTTCGCGCGGTTCGTCGTTTTGATCTCGCAATACAACTTTCCATTTCTGCGACTCTTCATCCCATGTGGTTGATTCAACTTGGGTATTCAAACTGATTCGATTCGTGATATTGAATTTTTCAGCAACTGATTTGCAGTAATTCAAAACATCAAGTCGCTTCGAAAAATATTTCGGCCACCTGTGATTTGGTGCGAATGTAAACGAATAGAAGTGATTCGGGGTGTCAACTCCTGCTTCTGGATAATCATTCACGAGCCACGTGCCACCGATCTCAGAATTCGCATCAGCCAAAATCCACGGAATCCCAAGCCAATCAAGTTTTATCGCCGCGCAAATACCCGAAAAACCAGCGCCAATTATCAAAACATTAAAATTTGCAAGCGTTGCGTGTGGAACTGCCAAAGAGCTCGTCCAACTGATATCGCGAGAGATCAAACCCATCGCCTCCATCATCATCGGCGCATACTCAGGGGAAACTTCTTCAGCGACACAAAGGCTCATCATTTTTGTAAATAATTCAGTGTTGGGTGGTCCCGCAATTTTTCGCTCACCTGCAGAAATCTCGGCAAGCACAGTCGCGAGCGCGTCACGAATTTGTTGTTGTACCGATTCAGCGATGCCACCAGACTCATCAGCAAATAAATTCGTATCGCGCTTTGGCAAGAATGGCTCTCGCAACCATGACTCGTCACCAGTGATTTGAACTAGACACATCAACAGTGTCGGTATCGAGGACTCTTGGAGGGCCTGTTCAAGATTAAAAGTCATGATTAGTTCACGGCTAATAGTACTGAGAGTTCATTTACTGGTTATCTGTGACAACTCTTAATTGATATTCCAACGAAATTTAAGCATTTTGGTCTAGAGTTAGCGCTCGGAGGAATTACAAAAATGAAACCAGAAACTGTTTTACGAGTCACGACCCTTTTATCGGCAGCCGCCAGCCTCGTGCTCAGCGTGTGGCTCTACTTCCAGAGTTCGTCGGTTGAAGACCGACTGAACGGAATCTATGTTGGAGTTTGGGTGCCATCAATTCTTGCACTCGGAGCGTTTTTGCTATCGGGTAAGAACTCAAAGGACTGACCATGTCACTAGCAGCACTGTTTGGTTTTGGAAGTGTGATCTTTCTAATCGTGATAACCGGTGCATTCGTCTATGGCATGACGGCGTTGCGCGCAGCGGCCGATCGAGACGACTATCGTCCAGGTTCAGCAAAAAACTAGATATCTAGTTTGCTAGAAAGCTAGTGCTAGCTGACCAGTGCTAGGCGCGTCTGGGCAAGCCAACGCGAACTTGCACGCCACGAGAAAACATCACATTAGGTTCACCGTTGAGCTCTGCTCGTGGCGAATCAAAACCAGCAGCCTGAACGAGTGAGTCGTCTAGCGAAATAATTTTTGCGCGCTGCAGTAGCCAACGCTCGTGCGAAATTGGTGCATAGCGCAACGCACCTCCGCGAGTCGTCGTATATAAACCCCACCGCGCGCTCAAAAATATTTCTAACGGCGACGGTTCGACAATCGGTTCTAAAATTTTTAAGTGAATCTTCGTTTCGGCAATACCCCGCGGCCACCGACGCACAACTGATGTATGCAATTCGTCGCCAACACGTTTGTTGCTCGCCTTGCCAAAACAGTAAGGCAATGTATATGTTGTGCGCGCGACAATAGTCGGCAGCAACCGATTGATATCCAACGAACAAAACCAAACGCCAGGTATGCCGTTGCGACGGACATAAGTGCGCACATTAACCTCAGGAAAAGATCCGAGATACGGCACCCCCGGCAAACCCGGCACGCCAATGCCACGCATCGAAAACGGAATTAGTCCGACCCACGCTGAGCCATCACAAACATCAACTTCAAGACCCGGCGGCAAAATGCGCGCAACTTCTTCAACTTTGTAGCGATAGTGAATGTATGCAAGGTCATACCAGCCTTGTTTCATTACCGCGCGTCGCACAGGCTGTGGGCAATCTTGTGAAGACATCATCGCACCTCGTTACGACTGAAGAACTTGCAAAATCATTACAGAACACACCACTGCGCGCAACGACCACGCAATTGTGCGCGGCCAATTCGTCACAACTAGTCGTCGACCAACATCTGCAGTTGGGTTCGCCGCCATTTTTGCATGCAACGGCACAGACACGAAAACCGTGCTACCGAGCGCAACAGCCAACAAAACCGCACCAATCCAAGGCCAAATAATTTGCACACCTTCTGGTCGACTAATCAGTAGACCCAAAGTTGTGAAACCTTCAACAGCCATCGGTATTGCCAAGACTTGTCCTGTGCGCCGTTGATGGTCAGTCGCAGCATCAATCGCACGATCAACTGGCACACTCGCCAGCAGTGGATAATGCACCCACTGGACGAACCAAATCACACCGGTCATCACACAAGTAGCGACGAAGTTCGCAAGCAAAACTGAATCAATCAAAAACAAACCTCAAATAAATCACAACAACACGATATCTCAAGAGCCAATTGCGGTAACGCTGGTGATTCCATCAATTCGTTTCGCACGTAGCCTGAGGGAGATGAATGATTCGCGCCGAAATTCACAATCGGTGGCAAATAGCAAACTTGTCGACACTTCAAATGGTGTTCATCTGCGTACTGTGACATGGGGTACGCGAGAGACACATCAACAGAAACCAATTGTGCTTGTACACGGACTGGCGTCGAATGCAATGCTGTGGGAAGGTGCCGCACTCGCGTTGTGCGCACTCGGACATCTCGTTACCGCAGTTGATCTGCGCGGTCACGGACTAAGTGAAAAACCTGAAACTGGTTATGACATGCAAACGGTGACACAAGATTTAGCCGGAATATTGCGCGAAATTCAACAAGATGGTTTTGTTAATCCAGTCGTCTGCGGTCAATCGTGGGGCGGCAATGTTGTTCTTGAACTTGCACACAAGTACGCCGAGTTAGTTAGCGGTGTTGTCTGCGTCGATGGCGGATTTCTCGAATTACAAAATCATTATCCGCAATGGGACGACTGCGCAGAAGCATTACGCCCGCCAACAATTGTCGGAACGCGCATAGATGATTTTCGAAACTACATGCAACGTGCTCACCCAAATTGGCCAGAAACCGGAATCAATGGCGCCTTGGCATGCATGGAGAATTTACCCGATGGCACTCTGCGTCCATGGCTAAATCTTGAGCGACACATGATGGTCTTGCGCGGATTATGGGAGCATCATCCAACACATATATATAGCCAGATTTCGGTGCCGGTTTTGTTTGTGCCAGCCGAAGGACCACAAGGCATTTTTAACGAAACTAAACGCAGTGCCATTGAGCACGCCGAGCAATTAGTGCCCAAGGTCAAGGTTGAATGGTTTAGCCCTGCTGATCATGACTTGCATGCCCAACACCCTGAGCGTTTTGCACAGGTTGTGCATGCAGCGATAACCGACGGATTCTTCTGATGACACTGCCACACATTCTTGCCGTAATGGGATCTGGTGAGACTGCCCCGACGATGGTCACAACACACCGAATGCTTGCGAGCAAACTTCAAAAACCAGCGCGCGCGGTGTTACTTGACACTCCGTATGGATTTCAAGAAAATGCACCCGAACTTGCAACCAAGGCCGTCGAATATTTTCAAACAAGCATCAACCTCGAACTTGAAGTTGCAGGGCTCACCGAAATAATCGGTGCTGACGCGCTTGCCGTTGAGCGCGGACTACAAAAAGTTGCAGATGCTGATTATGTATTTGCTGGTCCTGGATCTCCGACATATGCGTTGCGCCAATGGTCTGGCACACCACTCGCAGGTTTACTAAATAAAAAACTGCGTGACGGCGGGATCGTGACTTTTGCATCAGCAGCCGCGCTGACGCTGGGTCGGTTTACTTTACCTGTCTACGAAATTTATAAAGTTGGTGAGGACCCACGCTGGTTAGATGGTCTAAATATCCTCGGCGAAATCGGTGTCAATGTTGCACTGATCCCGCATTACAACAATGCCGAAGGCGGACATCACGACACTCGTTTTTGTTATATGGGCGAACGGCGGTTGTCGATGCTTGAACGCGAATTACCAGACGATGTTTATGTTCTCGGCGTAGATGAACACACCGGAATGGTGATTGATCTTGATGCCGAAACTGTAACTGTGGTCGGCAAAGGTGTCGTCACGATTCGTGTTCATGGCGAATCAACGCAGATTACATCAGGTGAAACTTTTTCTGTGGATCGATTGCGTGATCCGGCACAAATAACGGCACGAGATACAAAAAAAGTGGTGACGAGTAAAGCAAAAACTTCGTCTATGACAACAGTGAGCGGGACACCTGTGGCTGAGGCGCCTGCAATTTTTGACACTAATTTGCGCGAAGCAACTGATCGACTAAATCAAGTTTTTTCTGAGGCACTTGCTAATTCAGACGCCGACGGAGCAGCCCGAGCAGCACTTGAATTAGACGACGCGATCGCTGGTTGGTCGGGCGACACCTTGCAGAGTGACGCAACTGATCATGCGCGCGCAGTTTTACGAAGCATGGTCACGCGTTTGGCTGCAGCGGCAACGGGCGGGTTGCGTGACCCACGCGACGTGCTCGGGCCGTTTGTTCAAGTGTTACTTGACTTGCGCGCTCAGGTGCGAAGCGATAAACGGTTTGATTTGTCTGACATTATTCGCGACCGTCTGGCCGCAATTAATGTTGAAGTTCGCGACACACCAGAGGGTGCACAGTGGGGATTTCGAACTAGCTAATTAGCGCGCGAATTAAAGATGTCCGAGCGAAGCCATCTTGGCACGGTTTCTTGTGCCAGCAATTGCATAAACAATTACAAACACAAATGCATCAAGCAAAATGATTGTCGCACTTGCCGAAGTATCTAAGTGATAACTCAAATTCATGCCGACGAAACAAGTTACAGCGCCAATGATCGGTGAGATCCACAACATCCTTGAGAAACTATTTGTAGTCATGCGAGCAGATGCTGCAGGGATAACCAATAAAGCCGAAATTAAAAGTGTGCCGATCACTCGCATCGTCACCAAAATTGTTAACGAGATCATCGCCAGCAATACAGCCTCGACCAATGACACTCGCACATTACTGACTTGAGCAACATCGCGATCAAAAGTCGAGAAGAGCAATTTGCGATAACCGAGCACGACTACTGCTAGTCCGAGTAGCGCAACCGACGCGACTGCATAGATATCAACGACTTTCACTCCAAGCACGCTGCCGAACAAAACTGCTTCAATACTTTTTGACGCTTGACCATAGCGATTCATCAATGCGAGCCCGAGTGCAAACGAAGCCGTAGTCACGACGCCAATCGCGGCATCGGCACCAATCACGCGTCGACGAGCAACTCGGGCGATGAGCAAACCAGAAACAATGCCCCAGATACCTGCGCCCAAAAAATAATTCACTTTCATCACCGCGCTGGCTGCGGCTCCACCAAAAACCGCGTGGGATAAACCATGTCCGATATAACTCATGCCACGCAGAATCACGAATACACCGAGCAAACCGCACAATGCTCCAGCGATCGTTGCCACGACTAGTCCGTTGCGAAAGAATTGGAACCCGTACGGCTCAAAAATGTCAAGAGCAAGAATCATTTGCCCTCTCCACGCATCGCCACCCGACCGTGATCAATCACGATTGGCATTCCGCCATGTTCAAGAACTTCCATTGGTGCGCCGTAAGTTGCTTCAAGAACTTTTGAAGTAAGTACCTCACGTGGGCTACCGTCAGCGAGCACGGTCTTATTGAAGCAAACCAAACGCGGAAGATGAGCCGCCAAACCATTCAAGTCATGCGTCGTTAACAAAATCGTCAGACCCTCGGCATGCAGATCGGCAAGAAGATGCAAAATCTCATGTCGTGTGCGGACGTCGACACCCGCGGTGGGTTCGTCCAAAACTAAAATATCGGGCTGACAGAACATCGCCCGAGCAAGAAACACGCGTTGCTGTTGCCCACCAGATAGTTCGCGAATGTGACGATGTGCCACATCGGCGATACCGAGTTTCTCGAGAACTTCTCGCACAGCGGTGCGTTCTTGAATTGTGATTCGTGGCCACCATTTTGTTTTTGAGCGAGTCATCACGATGACCTCTTCAACGGTCACAGGAAAGTACCAGTCAACGGTTTCAATTTGCGGGACATAGCCAATCGTCAGTTCGGGCTGAACAGTGATTGAACCGTGGGCAACTGGTTGCGAGCCAATTATTGCTTTGAGCAAAGTTGTTTTGCCCGAACCCGACGGGCCGACGATGCCGACAAATTCTCGGCGATTAATATTTAGATATACGTCGTGCAATACAGGTGAGTTTCCATATGTGCACGAAACATGCTCACACGCAATCAACGGGCTATCAGTTTTACTGAGGATACTTTGCCTCATCTTTTACTACGTCCCGTACATCGAGCGATTTCAACGCCGAAGCATCACCACCTAACGCCTCAACAATTATTACAAAATTAAAACGCATCAAACCGAGCCAAGAGTGTTCTTGGTCGCCGGGTTCGCCAATCAAATCATCATCACGCAGAACATCGACATATCGCACACCAGTTTCGGCACCGATTTGTTGAAGCACAGTTGACGGAAACACTTCGCTACCAAAAATAGCTTTGACCTTTTGACTTTTCACTTGCAGGATAAGTCCACCGATTTCTTTGGGAGTCGGCTCGTCGAAGGAAGAAGGTTGAATTGCGCCGATAACCGTGTAGCCATAATTATTTGCAAAGTAAGCGTATGCATCATGATAAGTGAGCAGTTTGCGCTGATCTTCCGGAATAGTTGCAGTAGCAACCGTTATTGCTTGGTCAAGCGCATCTATTTTTATAGCGAACGCAGAAAAGTTGCTCTCGTAAATCACCGCATTTGATGGATCTCGCCGCACGAGCACATCTCGCACAACCTGCGCATATTGTTTTGCCATCAGCGGATTTGTCCATAAATGCGGGTTTGGTTTGCCGCCTTCTTTAGGAAATGAGAAGTCATAAATATATTCAGACACGGGCAAAATTTCAGTACCAAGTTCGCAGACATTTGCAGACTCTTTTAGATTTGCCATTGCAAGATCTTTAGTCGGTTCTTCAAGCACTAAACCGTTGATGAAAATGATGTCTGCAGACTCAAGTGATACTGCGTCACTTGGCTTGGGCTCAAAAGTATGCGAGTTCGTGCCCTCTGGAACGATGCCTTTAATAACTGTCGATGTGCCGCCAGCGATATTGGCAACAATGCTCGTAATCGGCGCAACAGTTGTTGCAATATTCAGCGTTCGACCATTTACGACATCACCTAATTCGCATCCAATGTTCTGGCTTGATGAAACTTTTTCTGCAGGCGAACAACCTGCCACTAACGCCAAACCCAATACAAAACGACTTATTTTCACAATTCCACACCATCAGCACTTCGTGAAGAAACTACTTGATCAAGAATTTGTGCGACTCGTAACGAATCAGCCAGCGGCATCACCCACCCCGAATTTGTCGCAACACTTTCACTAACTTGTTGAATCATCTCGACGAACGCATCAACTGAATCAAAATATTCAATGTGGCCATTGATTTGCAGCGAACTTGTTTCACGCCATGTCGAAAAAGATTCTCCACTTGCTGTGACCAAACTTCCAGCAGAACCAAGAATTTCAAATTTCTGTGGAGCATCGATTTCAAATGAACTCAACGAGTGCACTTTAATTTTGCCGTTGATTGTCGCCTTGACATCTGTAGTCAAATCAATTTTGGTTGGGCCAAGTTTTCTCTCGACAGTATTGATCTTCAGATCTTTCGCACCGTTTGTTAACGCGACCCATGCATTGGACTGATAGCAACCAATATCAAGTAATGCCCCACCACCAAGTGCTGGGTCAAGTCGATAATTTTCAGTCATTTCTGATTTAAAGGTGAACTGCGACTCAATTGATGCGAGATCGCCGATTGCGCCAGATTCGACTAATTCTATGATGCGTTTAAACCGCGGGTGCCAGCGAGTCCAAACTGCTTCAACTAAAAGTCGATTACAACGTTGCGCACACTCAATCATTTTCTGAACTTCGATTGCGTTCAGACCAAGTGGTTTCTCACACAGCACATGTTTGCCTGCTTCAAGTGATTTCGTTACCCATTCAAGATGCTGATGGTTGGCGAGACTTATATAAACAACTTCGATTTGTGGATCATCTAACAACTGTTGGTAAGAGTCGTAAACATTTTGTGGTTCGAACTTTGCTGAGCGGGCTCTATCACGACTTGCTACACCAAAAAGTTGCGCATTATTGGCAGCGTGAACGGCTGGCGCTGTAGCCCTATTGGCAATCCACCCAGCGCCAAGAAATCCCCACTTAATTGTCACTACAAAACCGAACGAGACGAACTAGACGAGCGCATTTGTAGAACCACAGGAATTGCGTTGCTCCTCGCCGAAGATTCTGCTGCTTGCATAATCGCGACAACATTACGTGACTGCATTGCACTGACCGACATCGGCGTACCACTCGTAAGATAGTCAACTATTGACCTGTGAAATTCAAATTCGTCTAATTTTTTGGGTTCAATAATTTGCGAGGTGCCGTCGTGGCGATGCAAAGTTAAAATCGCTGGAAGGTCGGCAACTGCTGGCTCTGCTTGTGGGTTCCAATTTGCGACAATCGCACCGAGTGTGCCCAGAACATAAAACTTCGGCTTTCGTGCCGCCGCTAAATCTGAGTGAACAAAAGTTGCCTGCTTACCAGTTGTGAAAGTAATCGTCACTTGTGCATGGTCTGCATTTGTTGCATGCGTCCACACTCGTTTATGGTTCTGCCCACTGACATGCGCAACATCATCGTTGATGATGTTCAAAATCTGATCAATGAAGTGACTGCCCCAGTCGAAAATTGCGCCACCAGAAACAACTGAGTCAGAGTGCCAGTAGTCGCACGGCCTCGAGTATCCGCCGACGAAAGTATCGAACTGATAAACCTCACCGATTGCGCCGGACAAAATCTGCGAACGCATCGTGACGAAATCAGAATCAAACCGACGATTCTGATAAACAACAAGTAACAAATTTTTATCGAGTGACAATTGAATTAGTTGATCACATTCGTCTGTCGTAAGAGCCATTGGCTTTTCGAGCACAACATGAATTCCGCGCTCGAGAGATTGTTTGGCCCAGTGAAAGTGGCTATTAGGCGGAGTAGAAATTACTACTAAGTCAATCAACCCAGAATCAAGCATCTCATTTGCGTCGCTGAAGCCAACAAAATCTGGTGCAACTTCTCGGGCAGCGACAATTCGCTCGGGTTTCGTGTCACAAACGGCAGCGAGTATTAATCCACTCGTATTTTGAACAGCCATGTTGTGCTCAGAGCCGATCGCGCCATAGGCGAGTAAACCGACTCGAATTGGTTTAGTGCTCATCGTCGAAACAACTGTATTCTGACGACTGATGCATCACACACAAACCGCACCGTTGATCAACCAAAGTGACGAAAATGACTAGTTCTTCAAACACAACGCCGTCTGGCGCGACTTTGAGTGGCTCGAGTTCAAGTGCCGCGACGCAGTGGCAGGCGCTGAGCGCACAGGCGTCATTGGCGTCGCACCGATTAGTTGGCTGGATCTATTGGGACCCCGAAGCAATTGCGCGGTACACCAAACTTGGCGTCGAAAATGGCTTTGGCTATTACATCGCCACTCGTTGTGCGCCTCTTGCAAGTGCTGGCGATGAAGTTGTGATCGCAGCGTGCTATTCAATTCATGCCGACTTTATTCGTCTGGCATTAAAACTCGCTCGTGAAAATACAACTTTTGCAGATGCATACCGCGTGCGCAATGAAGCCGTCGAACTCGGACTTGAAGAATTCGTGCCACAACTAGTCAATGAACTCGGAGCAATGGCGAGCGATCTATGGCAAGCAGCCGATTCATTGCCGATGTCGGCGCGGGTTTTATATTCGGCGCATCGTAGTTGGTCCCGTTACGAAAATCAGCCAGCACTTTCTGCGTGGCTGGCAATTAATTGCATTCGCGAATGGCGCGGCGACACTCACTGGGCTGTTCTTGCCGCGCACGATGTCAACGGCGTGCAAGCAGGATTATTGCATGATGCATTTTTGGGATATCCAGGCGACTGGATTCCGCGAAGTCGTGGTGCCAACGATGCGCAACTTAAAGAGGCATGGGATTCACTTGAACAGCGCGGCTTTGTCACTGAGCAAAAAGTTAACGCAAAAGGTCTACAGTTCCGACAACAGCTTGAAGATCTCACCGATCAGCTCAGCGAACGCGCGTGGCGAAACCTCGGAGAAACGAAAACTCGCAAGTTCTGCGATCTCGTGATGCCCCACAGCCAAACATTGTTATCGCGCATCGACAAAACCGCGGGAGAAAATTGGATGCCTGCCGCACGCGACTCGCGCCGCAAATAACCTTCAGCGCAGACGATGCAAACGGTGCACGCCGCAAGCAGTGAAACTAATTTTTAGTTGGATCACCAAACGGCACCGGCGAAACTTCTGCACTGAACTCACCTGACGGTGTCTGCACCATAACTTTTGTGCCAATAGGCGTGTGTTCAATCGCCAATTGACCGAGCGCCACATTTGTTTTGAGTCGTGGTGACCAAACTGCCGAAGTCACCGAACCAATTTCTTTACCCGAAATTTTGACCGGCCACGGATTTCGATTCGCTGGCACTTTTGGCCCATCAATTTTCAAACCACAAACTCGACGATTGATGCCTCGTTTGGCCACCGCGCGAATTGCATCAAGACCAATCGCTTCAATGTCGGCGTCCAACGAAACATATTGCTCCATTGCCGCTTCAAGAGGTGTGTCGGCACGAGTGATATCAGAACCGTAGGTCATCAATCCCGCTTCAATTCGCTCAATCAAATTCGGGCAACCTGGACCAATATCAAATTGTTTGCCAGCCGCTGCCAATGCATCGTAAAGTTGCACGCCAACTTCGGCATCATCCACATAAATCTCGAATCCGCCTTGCGCGCTCCAACCACTGCGCGCGACCAAAAATGGATGTCCCTGAAACTCAAGCGTGTTGAAACGAAAGAACTTTGTCTTGCGTGCGGCCTCACCAAATACGGCGACAACAACTTCTTCGGCTTTCGGCCCTTGTACGGCGAGCGGCCAAATGTCTGGCTCAAAAATTTTGACATCTAGTTTCATGCCAAGAGCAATACCTTGTGCCCACAACAAAATATCGAGATCTGAAATTGAAAACCAGAAACGATCTTCGGCCACACGAATCGCCACTGGATCGTTCAAAAGAAAACCATCTTGGTCGCAAACTGGTGCAAGCGCACAGCGCCCAATATCTAGTTTGCGCAAATCGCGAACTGTCATCAACTGGGCAAGTCGTGCCGCATCGGGGCCGACTAATTCAACTTGGCGCTGACAAGAAACATCCCACAGTTGAACATTGTTACGCAAGTGAAAATAGTCTTCTTCAACTCCACGAATGCGAGTTGGCAACAACATGTGGTTATAGATCGTGTAAGCCTGCACGCCAAAGTCTTCAATACGATTTGAAAACGGTGTCGAGCGCGTGCGGCGAGTAATCGCCAACTGCGGCGCGTTCTTTGGCGCCTGAACCGTCGGTGTGTAGTTCATATTTATGGGCCGACCCACTTGATTTGACAAATTTCAGCACTGCGACCTTCGAAGTTCCAAACATGACCAAACGCTCGCACCCGACCTTGCGACGCTTTGGCTACAACTACCTCTGAACCCATCCAATATTGAGTGTTAACAACGGTGACTTCTTCGCCGTCGCGCATACCAGTGATCGGCTCAACCGAACCTTGAATGAATTTGCCGACCGAAAGCGTTCGCTTTTGACCCTCAGTGACAAAACTTATTGGTGCACGCTCGGCGCCAAGATATTTACCGACAAGCATCTTGAACAAACCCGTCGTACCACGACTCGCACCAGTGAATATCTTCTCGAGTTTCTCAAACTGTTCGTCGGTCGCACGATCGTCAATCCATAAACCGGTTGTCCAGTTGCCGCGCTCCATTTTGCCAGGGATGTCCAACAACATCGCCACATTTAAACCCGACAAAAATGTCAAACCAGACTTGCCTTTATCAATTCGCACACCCAACCACGCCTGACAGTATCCCTCTGTTGGTGGATGCGCGCCGAGCGAAACAACACATGGGCAAAACACCGTGCAGTTGCAATTTAAAATTAATTCGCCCTCAATTGACCAAGTCTCTGCATTTTTTTGTTCTATTTTTGTGTTCACAGTTTTTCTCTCTTTCGTTATTGTTAGATTTGGGTTTCAACTTACGGATGAATATGACTCTGTGCGATATCGCCACCAGTAAACAGACTCGCCAATACTGCGACACCCCAAATAGTTATTAATACTCCAAGTGGCAAAGTAATTCGTCGGCCAATCACGGGAAACTTTTCAATCGCCATCACAGCAGCGCTAAGCACCATAAACCAAATGTTGCTTAATCCGCCGACAAATGCCAGCAACATCAATGCCCAACAACAACCGACACATGTCATGCCGTGACGCAATCCCATTTTGAAACCACCAGCGACACCATCTCGCCAGTGGCGAAAGAAAAATTGCATCGGTGCAACGCACTCTGACTGACACCGCTGCTTAATTGATGAAAATTGATACAGACCAGCAGTGATCAGCAGTCCGCCACTGAGTGATTTGTTCAAACCGTTGTGCGCGTCAAACAAATTCAGTTCAGCAATCGCTAACTGCAATGACGAAGCCACCGAAGCAAAACTCAGCCAAACAATCAAATAAGCCAAAACGAAAGCCCACCAAACAGTTTGCGCATTTCGAGCGGCGCTACTTGTCGTAACACTATGCAACGACATCAACACGGGCACCGCGGTAGTTGACATCATCACCAGCGTCATCAACATCCACATCAGAAAAACACTCGACGCGGTGTGCGCATGCACAGAACCGCTCGTAGTCACGTGCTGCTGCAACAGTCCATACCAGCCGACGGCAACGAACAACATAAACAGCGGCCACGGCGAATTTGTCAGCAATTTGCTCTGCATCATTGCTGATTACTATAGTTATCACTTGTGGCAGTTAGCAAATCAAAACGGTCTGGAGAGTTGTTGCAGTTCAATGCGCAAGGGTTTGCCCAACTGCTGCATCGGCGGCGTCTACAACTTGGGCTCTCAACTCGCGAACTTGCCGCCCGAGCAAAAATCTCACAGCCTTATGTCGTGGCTCTTGAGCGCGCCCGCCAGGTTTCACCAGACGCCACACGCAACTTGCCGACCCCAACAGTTGATGTGATTGCACAACTGGCCCACGCCTTAGACATTGAGCCCGTAAAACTTTTTCAACAAGCAATGCACTTGGCTTGTCGCCATGTGCTTTTAGTTGTCGACAACTCAAGTGCGACGCCACTGCAAATTGTTAAGCACGCCAATAGCAACCACACACACATCGACATTAAATTACGCAAGCGCAACTCGAGACACTACAAACCATCCGACATTACTGACGCTCTCTATCGCCAACTACAAAACCTGCGAGACGAAATTTCAGGCAAAAGCCTCGGTTTAGTTTTCAGTGAGACTTCATCGACGATGACCAAAGTTGACAATCCAGATGCAGTCATCGCATTTGAACATCAGTGGGCCGATATTGTGAATCGGGCAGCGACTTCGGCCGGCGCCCATGCACTGTTCAATATCTGTGCATATAAAATTTCAGACTTGAAGTCGATGAAAAATCCAATCGCTACGGCGCGCGAACTTATCGAAGTACACGACGAAGTCTGGTCGTACCAAGATTCACGCCTAACAATCGGCACTGACAGCGAAAAACAAATCGTTCAGCAACTCACAAAATAAACAAATCACACGAAACGAGAACAACAAAATGAACACACCAAATACATCACGAGCATTTACGGTTGGCAAAACCGAATCAGGCTGGGCGCGCAAAATCGTCGAAATGCCACTAGACAAACTCGGCGACGGCGATGTGCTGATTCAAGTCGAATATTCGGGCATCAACTTCAAAGACGGACTCGCCAGCACCGAAGCAGGTCGCATCGCTCGCATTGATCCGCTTATCGGCGGCGTTGATCTCGCCGGCAAAGTCGTCGAATCGTTAAACCCAAATTTTAAAGTCGGCGACAATGTGATTGCGCACGGATACGACATCGGCGTTGCTCATCACGGTGGCTTTTCGCAATATGCTCGCGTGCAATCGGCGTGGCTCGTGCCAATACCAAAAGGTCTTGACGCACGCACCGCGATGATGATCGGCACAGCCGGATACACCGCCGCACTTTCGGTTGACGCACTCGAAAAAGCGGGTCTCAAACCAAACACGGGCCCAATTCTCGTAACTGGCGCAACTGGCGGCGTCGGTTCAGTCGCCGTCGGCATGCTTGCGCTTCGCGGCTACGAAGTTGTCGCTAGCACTGGCAAACCAGAAACTGCCGAATGGCTTAAACAAATTGGCGCAAGCGAAATAATTGACCGCGCCGAGACTTCAGCCGAGTCGGCCAAACCACTTGAACGCGAGCGCTGGGCTGGTGCAGTCGACTGTGTCGGTGGCGCAACACTCGCCTACATTTTGCGTACTCTGCAATATGGATGCAGCGTCGCCGCGAGTGGACTTACTGGTGGCACAAGTTTGCCAACATCTGTTTTGCCATTCATATTGCGTGGCGTAAATTTGCTCGGCATAGACAGCGTGCAAACGCCGCTTGAGCCACGCAAGGCAATGTGGTCGCGAATCGCTACAGACTTGAAACCAACTTGGCTTGAAACGCAAAGCGTTGAGATCATTGGCCTCGACGATCTCAGTGAGCAACTTGACAAAATTCTCGCAGGCAAAATGCGCGGTCGCGTACTGGTTAATCCGCGTTTATAAATTTAACGATTTATAGATTTATCGCATCTACCTGAACTGCGTTATTATTTAGGCAAACGCACAAAGGACAACACGCATGAGCGCAATCATTAACCCCGAACAACTTCAACGAGCAAAATCTGACAAAGGCTTCATCGCCGCACTCGACCAAAGTGGTGGCAGTACACCAAAAGCCCTCAAACTTTATGGCGTCGAAGAAACTGAATACAGCGGTGACGCCCAAATGTTTGACCTCATTCACGCGATGCGCTCACGCATAATTCAAAGCCCGGTGTTCACAAGCGAGCGCATTCTCGGTGCGATTCTGTTTGAAATGACGATGAATCGTAAGATCGAAGGCAAAGGCACAGCCGAATTTCTCTGGCAGAATAAGCAGATCTTGCCATTTTTGAAAGTCGACAACGGCCTCGCCGATGAAACAAATGGCGCTCAGATAATGAAGCCGATACCAGAACTCGGCACGCGGCTTGAAAGTGCAAAATCGCACGGAGTCTTCGGCACAAAAATGCGTTCAGTGATCAAACTTGCAAGTCAAACCGGTGTCGCCGATGTTGTGCGCCAGCAGTTTGAGATTGGCAAACAGATTATTTCTGCTGGTCTCGTGCCGATTATTGAGCCAGAAGTTGACATTAATAGTCCAGAAAAAAGCGCCGCAGAAATTATTTTGAAAACCGAAATAATTAGCCAACTCAACGCTCTAAATAACGATCAAAATGTGATGCTTAAACTGACACTGCCAAACGAAACAGGGTTTTACGCAGAGTTAGTTAAGCATCCACGAGTTGTGCGGGTCGTTGCATTGTCTGGTGGTTACAGCCGTGAAGAGGCCAACAAAAAACTGGCGCTTAATCACGGCGTAATCGCAAGTTTCTCTCGCGCACTCACAGAAGGGCTTTCAGCCAAGCAATCTGAGGCCCAATTTAATGGCACTTTAGACACCACGATTCAGGCGATTTATCAGGCGTCTAATACCTAAAACGATTTTGTTCAGTGATAAAACCTATAAAAGCCATATAAAATAAGGGTCGCCTATCACCCATCTCGCATAATTTTGTGCGTATCATCTTGGCATATGAAAAAACGTGACCTCATCCAAGCAGTAGCCATCCACGCCGACGTCGACAAAAAAACAGCAACTGCTGTTGTCGAAGGCACAATTGATGTAATCCTGGCAACAGTTGCCAGTGGTGATGTCGTGAATATTTCTGGCTTCGCAAAGTTCGCCAAGAAATCGCGACCAGCGCGCATGGCTCGTAACCCAGCAACTGGTGAGCAAGTTCAAGTGAAGGCAAAGACTGTTGCAAAAATTACTGCGCTTAAAGGATTCAAAGACATCGCTCTTGGAGTCGCTTCACCACCAAAGATCATCACAGTGCGCAAGCCTGTTGCTGTTGCACCGAAAGCCAGCGCAAAACGCAGGTAAACCTGCATTAGCAGCAAGTTTGCTAGCCAACGATTGTTACGAGTTGGAAGATCGGTAGGTACAGCGCAATTACTGCTGTACCTACGATCACACCAAGACCCAAAATCAAATACGGTTCAATTGCCTTTGCGAAATCTTCGCCGTCGCGCTTGATGTCTTCTTCGGTGTCAGCCGCATACCGCCCAAGAACACCGGCAAGGTCTCCGGAAGCATCACCGACTGCTGCCAGATCGCGAAACACTAATGGCAACTCGTCGATACTTGAAAACGAGTCGGTAACGGATTCACCTTGTGCAATTAAATTTTGGATCCCCAGAAATGCTTCTTGAAACACCACATTGCCACTTGCCTCACCGGTCATTTCTAAAGAGTCGAGCATTGAAACTTTCGCTGTGAGCAAAGCGCTCAATGTTGCAGCACTGCGAGTAGTAATTGACCGATGAATAAGCGCACCAAGTCGAGGCACCTTTAGAAATAAATTATCTGTGATAATTCGCCCAGTTGGAATCTTTCGAAGAAGAAACAGAAGAACAATTATCAAACCCAAAACAGTAGGAAACGCCCAGGCTTGCCGAGTAAGTGTGATGCTGAGATTGACTACAAACTGAGTTAAGGCTGGAAGCGGCGCGTTGAGTTGCGAATACATGTCAACAAAGCGCGGCACCACGAAGAACACCATTGCCAGCAAAACCGTGATCGTTGTTGACATAACCGCTAACGGATATTGAACTGCGCGCTTAAGATTTTTTCGCAATCGAATTTGAGCATCGCACAAATCAATAATGCCCTTAAATGTTGCAACTAGTGACCCTGTGGCCTCGCCAGCTTTGATCATCGCAGTCGGAACTTTGCCGAGACGATGCTGTTGAGCAACGAATGCGTCGCCGACGCCCATTCCTGCTTCGAGATCAAGTCGAATTTTTGTCATGACTCGCGCCGGTCGCTTGCCTGGTCGTTGATCTGTAATTAGTTCGCAAGCCTCCGGAAGTCGGATACCACTGGTCAACAAACTTGAAAGATTACGAGAGATCCAGAGCACTTCTTCTAGTGGCAATCTTGGATGAATGAAATCTAAATC
>CAMAWU010000011.1 GCA_945862025.1 Ferrithrix thermotolerans DSM 19514
ATTGGATTTTTCGTTACTTGACAAAGAATCAACTGCCGAGCCTGAAGAACCTGCTCAATGCGTGGTTCTGGACCTTGTTCAACTACGTCTTCTTTGTCAAATTGAACATCGCCGCGATATAGAACTGCATTTTTGGGGGTTCCAATATCCACGAATGCTGCTTCCATGCCAGGCAAAACATTTTGTACTCGACCAAGATAAATATTGCCGTGAATTTGCTCGCTGTCATCGGCAGGACGACTGACATAGTGCTCAATCAAACTGCGACCTTCAAGCATTGCCACCTGAGTGAAATCTTTTCGGACCTGCACCACCATCATGTATCGCCCAAGTGGTCGACCGTTTCGTTCCTTGCCACGACGACGCTCTATTAATTCGGCATCAGTCTCAACCGAAGTCGCAGAATCAGAACGAGTTCCATCATTATTAGATCGCTCGCCACCAGTTTTACGACGACGATTGCGACCTCCACGACGATTGCGTCGACCAGGCTTCTCGCGAACTTCATTCTCGTCTGTGACAGAGGTTTCGCCGCCGAATTTTGATCCTCTGCTTTTGCCACGCTTATTTGTAGTTGCGCTTTTTGGTTTAACTTGACTGGTCTCTGGCGTCGATCCTGCAGTTTGCGCAGGTGCTGGGCGTGTGTCCCCGATTTGGGGTTTACGAACGAGTGCAGCATCTGCAGCCTCTGGTGAAACTAGGCGACCTTCGCGCGGGTGGTCCGGTAATTCGGGGTAACTCATCTTGCTAATCCTTCTAAATCTCATCTAACGAAACCCGTTAAACGGGTTCGCCAATCGCAACGAAGCGCTAACTCAGGAGACTGAACGCACTATCTTTGTGAAAATCGAATGGTTGGAGCTTTTGCTCCGTGCCTACAGGCTACCCCGTGACAGCACCGCCCAAACGACTATTGCCTAGTGCAAACGACGCATATATATGCTTTGCGACAGCCCGAGCAAAATCCCACTCGACAAGAGATGAGACCCGCCGTATGAAATTAACGGCAGAGGAAGTCCACTTACGGGCAACATTCCAAGAGTCATACCGATGTTTTGAAAAACCTGAAACAACAACATTCCAAAATATCCTGACATAAACAACTGGTCGAATCGAGTGTTGGACAACTTTGCGATCATCCAAACTCGCCACAAGATCACACCGAAAAGTGCAAGCACGATTGTTCCGCCAAGCATTCCAAACTGTTCACCGATTGCCGAAAACGGGAAGTCGACGAACTGAACTGGGATATATGCCCCATTAGTGAGTGGGCCATTTAAATAACCTTTGCCAAAAAACCCACCGCTAGAAACCGCGCGTTTGGCAAAGCGCACCTGTAGCACGATTTTTTGAAGGGCCTTATCATTTGAATCTTGATGTAACCACGCTTCAAAACGCAGTAATTGATATCTATCGACGACCCCCACAACAATCACGACAAATAACGATACGAATACCATCAATGAAAAAAAAGCAATATGTGATCTCTTAGCGCCAGCAACGATCAAGATGGCTATGACTCCAGCAATCAAAACTGATGCTGAACCTAAGTCTGGTTGCCACATGATCAAAATAAATGGAACGCCGAGAATTAGTAACGAAACAGTGAGATCGTGAAAGCTAACTTTGTCAATGACCGTGCTTGAGTTATAACCAGAGATGAATACTAAAACGCCAACTTTCATCAACTCGGCCGGCTGAAATGAAATGGGACCTAAATCAAAAGATAATCTTGCTCCGTTACTAACAGCACCAGCAATAAGTACAAGCACCAGCAACACAGAGGCGATTACAAACAGATGTACTCCCTTTTCACGTACCCAGTCATGACCGAAGCCCATTAAAAGCACCATTGCAGTTCCTGCAACAATCAAAAAGAGTACATGGCGTTGTACATAGAAAAATTGATCGAACCCTTGATTAATTAAACGCTGTTTTGTCGCTGAATAAACGGTCAACGAACCAATGATGCTCTGCAGAAGTACTGCGCCAAGCAAAATCAAGTCAATGTTCTTCCAGGGTGACTCTCTTTCGTAAGTTTGTTGAAACCACCGAGATGATCGAAACTGGCGAAACCAATTTGTTGCTTTTACTTGCGGTATAAAACTAGACATTGTTATTCTCGAATATCCGACGAACTGCTCACAAGACACATTGGATTACGCAAAGACATCGGCTGTGCCACTACATAACTGGCTTTATCCAACGGGTCCGCAGGATAGACCTTGTCGTATTTGTAGCCACCGGCAAGTGCGGTAAAAATACACTTAACAATTGGCGCGGCAGCCTGTGATCCGTAGCCTGATTTTTCAAGGTAGGCGAATATCGTGTACGGCTTGGTTGCATCCAAACTGAAAGCACCAAATACCGATGAGTCGTTCCAAGGCAAATTGTTAAGACCTTGCGCTGTGCCAGTTTTCCCGGCAATCGGCAACGCTGCGTAGTCATACGAAGAAAATAAATTCTCTCCAGTGGTCTTGTGATAATAATCGAAAGTTACACCGGGTCCCCTAACTACGCGTGCCATACCTCTCACTATTGGTTCACGAATTTTCTCGGTCATTTCAATTCGCCGTTTCGGACTAAGCGGTACCAAATTTTCAACGATCTCAGTAGTCGTCAAGTCAGCAATGCCTGGTTGCGAATCTCTTGTACCTGGTGCGAGAAGCGAGACGCCAACTCTCGGTTCATACACTCGACCACCATTGGCGATCGCGGAATAGGCCAGAGCCATTTGCAACGGTGTCACAGAAAGCAAGCCTTGCCCGATTGAAAACAAGACTTGATCACCCACGTAATATGCCTCCCCCGCTTCTTTGGTGATCACTCCCATACTCGCAAGACGCTGCTTCAACTCTTTGCTCGGAATCGTTCCGGCATATTCATATGGCAAGTCAATATTTGTCGGTGAACCTAAACCAAACTTACGAACCTCATTTTCTAGGACTGGTGCATAGCCACGCTCGGTAAGAATTTGCTCTCCAATTTTGTAAAAAAAAGTATCACTAGATACTGCGAGCGCAGATTCGAGATTAACTTTGCCATACCGACAGGGCAACCCGGATCCCCTACAGATTGCATTACGAAAAACGCATTTGACACCATCTTGACATTTACTCTCAACAATGCTCTCAAGTTTGTAATACCCACGATCGTCAAATGTGTAGTTTTCACCATCAGGCAATTGACCACTGACTAATGCCGCATACGCAACAAGTGGTTTAAACGAAGAACCTACGTTATATCGTCCCGAGACCACACGATTCACGAGAATTGATAGGTCTGGGTCATCTGTTTGTGGAAATAGTTGAGAGAACTTTCCTTTAGGTAGCCCACCGTCGAACCATCTCAAATCAAATCTCGGATAAGAAGCCATCGCCAAGATTCGACCGTTGTTGTGATTCATCACAACAACAGATCCTGCAGGAGCCTTGTAGAAATTTATTTCCGGGTACCTAGGGTCTGGCGTGCCGTCGGGTAATTTCAATTGTCCGGCTTCAACACGACGACGAACTAGTAACTGCGTCTCGAGAGCCTGCTCTGCAAATTGTTGCACATCTAAATCAATTGACAATTGCAGATCATTTCCGGTTACTGGCTCAACCCGCTCAACAAGATTTAAAATGTTTCCGACTGCGTCTACTTCGTAGCGAACATAACCTGGTTTGCCACGCAGAAGCCCGTCATAACTCTTCTCTACTCCATATTGCCCTACACGTTCATTAGGGTCGTAACCGATTGATTTGTAATATTTGAGGTCGCCCTTCAACACGGCTCCCATGTAACCGATTACATGACTTGCCAGAGCTCCATACGGGTAATTGCGTCGCCACTCTTCGCGAACATAGATGCCTGGATAGTCTTCCACCCGCTCCATCAAGTACAAACCCAATTCCTCAGAAACACCCTCACGAAGCGGAACATCCTCAAATGGGCCATAGCGCTCGTCAAGCATCCGTGCAATTAACACCTCAACTGGAACATTGAGTGGCCCAGAAAGTCTTGTCGCTAATTCAAGTCGCTCTTCAGGTTTGCGCACGACAGAGTGATCAATTGTCACCACAAGTGTGCGACGATTATCGGCGATGACCCGTCCTGCCGAATCAAAGATCCGACCGCGCTCTGGGAGCAATTTTATTGTTCTTGATCGAACTTTGGCGATAATTACTTCAACATCGCGAGACGCAACTGCTTGAAGAAACCACATCCGAGAACCCATTGCCACGAACGCAACAATTGCTACAACTCCAAAAATCATCAATCGCTTGGGTGTGCGGCCACTAATTGGAGTCGACACTATGTAGCCCTCTTACGCTCACTTAGCGTCCAACGGCTGACGATCAACATAACTGGTGCAAATAAAATATTAATTACCACAACAATTGCAATTATTTTAAGAAGCCGAAATTGAATCCACCCATCAAGCCCAACCATTGCTAGTGCTATCGGGTAATAAATTTCTCCCAGTGCCGATGTGACAGCAATAGCAACGATTCGCAACCACCAAATTGGATTAGGAAATAAATAAAGATACACACCGGCGGTTGCACCTACGACACCTAACGCAAGCGAACCAATACCGATTGGCGTGGCCAGTGTAAAGTCGTACATCAAACCGGCAATTAAACCTGTGATTGTTCCGACAGTGACACCATATGTGACGCCAGCACAGGCAGTGAACAGCAACAACATCTGCCCCGCGACACCAAACGGACGAAGTTGTGCAAACAAGGTGGTCTGAAATGCCAGCACAAAAAACAAAACGAGAACTAGTCGCATCCAACGGCTGGCTAATATTTTTAAAAAAGTATCCAAAATTATTTCTTCTCCGTAATTGGTTGATAGAGAAGAATTCTTAAAAATGACAAGTTACTTAAATCGGCGACAAGTTGAATTTCAAGAAGCGGACCAGCCGAACCAAGTCGCTCAATAACCCGCGAAACATTACCAATCATGATGTCGGGCGGAGCGAGGCTGCGTGAACCACCAGCCGTCACGATTGGTACCCCAACTTCAATATCACCAAAACGCACCGAGTTGTCAACGAACCTCACGGTGGGTTGCCGTGACGGACCTTGCCCTTCAAGTGCTCCAGTTTCTCGTACAGCAAGATCACTTGCTTTGGGCACGGTAATCGAACTTACGCCTTGGGGAGTTGACGGCAAGGTTGTCACCGTCGCAGTAAATCCTGCGATTGGAATTGTCGTGGTGGTCGTGGTGGTCGTTTCTGAATCTGGCAACAACGGACTTACCTCTTGCGGTACAGCAGTAGAAGTTGTCGCACTCGTGCCTTTTGAAATCGTAGTTGCTGTTGCAGGACGACCTGCACTGACAACTTTAATTGATATTGAAAAATCTGGATCTGTTATCAACATGATTGATGAGCGATTCTCAAACACTTTTGTAATTTTTCCGATGAGGCCAGCCGCATTCAATACAGGCATTCCGACTCTGATTCCACTCTCGCTGCCTTGGTTGATTTCAATTGTTTGAGAAAAATTGGTTGGCGATTCTCCGATGACTTGTGCTGTAACTGCATTGATTCCCGCCAAAGTCGGCAAACCATTTAATGCAAGCAATTCTTGCGAAAGTCTCACTGATGCAGCCGCGGCAACTGTCGCACCTTCTTGCTGTGCTATTTGTTGGCGAAGAAACGAGTTCTCATCTAGAACATCGTTGTAGTTCGTGATCCCGAACCAAGCATTGCCGATAGGACGGGTAAAAACACGCGTTAATCCTTCGACTGGACGGAAAAATATACCAAACACAGAACGCAGTCCGGAGGCCGCAGTCGAATTTTGTAAATCAAGAGTGATCAAAAATAATGACGAAATAGTCAAAAGGATGATCGCACGACGACGATTTGTGCTGGCGGTAGCCACTAAGAATAGAAGCCTTTCTCGCTAGGTTTCACTCAGTCTAATTGTCGCCTTGAATTGCTATGCCCTTAAGCAAATCGATGTTGTCGAGTGTCATTCCGGCCCCATTTACTACACAAAATAAAGGCTCATCTGCAACGACTGCTTGAATTCCGATTTCGTGAGTGACTCGCTCGGCCATGCCGGCTAGCAAGGCTCCACCACCAGCTAAAACGAGGCCGCGGCTAATTACATCAGCGGCAAGTTCGGGCGGAGTTCGCTCTAATGTCGCCTTTATCGCGTCAATTATTTGAACCACCGAACTATCAATCATCACTCTTACTTGCTGTGAAGTAACTCCAGTAGTTCGTGGCAAGCCAGTCTTACTATCACGACCGCCCACGTCGCCAGCTAATTCATGTTCAAGGGGCCAAGCAGAGCCAAGTTGAATCTTGACCTCTTCGGCAGTGTTCTCACCAATATCAAGACCGAAATCTCGCCTGAAACATGAAATGATTTGATTACCTAATTCGTCACCCCCGATGCGCACTGAGCTAGCAGTAACAATTCCGCCGAGTGAGATAACTGCAACTTCCGTCGTTCCTCCTCCAATGTCCACGATCATATTTGCAGTTGGCTCATAAATCGGTAATCCAGCGCCGATCGCTGCAGCCATCGCCTCTTCGATGATATGAACCGGCCGTTTTGCTCCTGCGTACTCTGCGGCATCTTGTACCGCACGTCGTTCAACACCTGTTACCTCAGATGGTACTGCAACAACCACGGTTGGCTTTGTCCATCTACTCGTCGAAACACGCTGGAGAAAACGCTTGAACATCTCTTCGCAAAGTGGGAAGTCTGTAATCACCCCATCCTTTAGTGGTCTAACCAGTCGAATACTCTTTGGCACACGACCACGCATTCGTTTGGCTTCATGGCCAACAAAGACAACTTGTCCGCTTTGAGTATCAACTGCGACGATGGAAGGTTCGTTCAGTACTAGGCCTTGACCTTTAACATAGATAAGAGTATTTGCAGTTCCTAGATCAACTGCAATTTCTCGACCTATTGATAGAGGGTTTCCTCCAACCATTTTGAAGTTTTTCTTTTACTTACGCGCGGATGTCGTCGGAAAAAATATCTCAAGTTCTCGTGCTGCTGACTCTGCAGAGTCACTGCCATGTACAAGATTTTCTGTGAATAATGTGCCTAGGTCTCCACGGATGGTGCCTGGGGCAGCAGCGCGAGGATTAGTAGCACCCATCATCGTTCGAACGATCTCCCAAGTGTCTTGTGGACCTTCAATTGATAAGGCAACAATTGGACCTCGCGACATGAAAGAAACTAATTCTGCATAGAAACCCTTGCCTTGATGCTCTTGGTAGTGGCGTGCAAGAATTTCTGCGTCGAGCGTGCGCATCTGCATCGCGACGATCTTTAATCCTTTATCTTCGAATCGACTCAGAATTTCGCCAACTAGCCCCCGCTCAACAGCATCGGGCTTCAATAAAACAAGTGTGCAATTTGACATGCCTTCAGGCTAAAGGCTTATGTTAAGGCTCGCACGCCTGGGCTATTTAATGACTTTGGACACCAGAAATGGTCGAGCCTCGCTAACGATGTACAAAGACCCTGCAACTAGAACCGCATCATCGGGCTGAGCAATTTCCATTGCGTACTCGCAGGCGCCTTCAACCGACTCAGCAACGACAACATTTTCACAGCCAACTTGTCTTGCAACATCTGCCATTTCATTCGCGGGCAAACCACGAGGAGACGGTGGCGTGCATGTTATGACCAAGTCAAATTCTTTCGCCCGAAAAGTTGTTAAAAGCTCTTGTGGGTCTCGACTGCGAAGCGCCCCGGTCACGAGAATTTTGCGCCCATCTAAATTGAAATCGTTAAAAAAAACTTCTGCACAAACTTTTGCTCCGGCAGGGTTATGCGCTCCATCAATAATTACGAGGGGTTGATGTGCAAGCACTTCAAACCTGCCTGGCATGACCACATTTCGCATTGCGTCTTCTAAAATCTCAGAGTCAATTATTGCATTGAAAAATTCTTCGACAGCGCAAACAGCAATAGAAGCATTGTCACCTTGGTGTTGTCCGTGTAGCGGCACCAGCACATCTTCGTACCTTGTGCGAGGTGTGCGCACCGAAATTAACCGCCCGCCGATGGCTAGTCGATTATTTTCACACTCAAAATCTTGGCCACGCACAATTTGAGAGCGAGCGGGAGGTAACAGAAAAATCTCACGAAGCGATATATCTGTTTCGCCTAGCACCACGACGCTAGAAGGCTTAATGATTCCGGCTTTCTCTGTAGCAATATGTTTGACAGTTGGACCTGCATATTCTGTGTGGTCAAGCGCAATATTCGTGATTACAGCGACATCAGAATTAATCACATTCGTCGCATCCCATCTACCGAGCATCCCGACTTCGACGACGGCGACGTCAATTGCTTGATCGGCATACCAACGAAACATCGCCGCGGTCATAATCTCAAAAAAACTTGGACGAACACCGGCGATCATTTCGAGATCAGAAATCGCACCGATCTGAGATCCAAATTCGCCGTCACTTATCGGCACTCCGTCAATACACATTCGATCATTAATTCGATGGAGATGCGGACTTGAATATGTGCCGACCCTCAGCCCATGCGCCATTAAAATTTTGGTGATAATTTGTGCAGTTGAACCTTTGCCATTGGTTCCCGTTATATGGATCGAACGATATGCCTCTTGTGGATTACCGATGGCATCCATCAAACGCTCTATGTTTTCAGTAGACGGAGAATCAACCCGACCGGTGCGCTCATAGTTAGAGCGCTCGTCAAGATATTGCAGTGCTTCAGAATATTGCACGATCGGATCTTTATTAGTTTATGAAGCTGCGCGACGCTGGCGAGTGGCTTGCGAAGTTCTCGGAACCAAGGTTGGCGATGAGATCTTCTTAGCAGCGTCCAAATCAACTATCACTTTTGCGATATTTCCTTGTCCAGGCAACTCATACATCGTTTCAAGAAGTACATCCTCGAGAATCGCACGAAGCCCACGAGCACCCGTTCCTCGAATCAATGCTTGATCGGCGACAGACTCAAGTGCTTCTGCTGTAAATTCAAGCTTGACGTCTTCGAATTCAAGAAACTTTTGATATTGCTTCAGCAGTGCATTTTTTGGCTCGGTCAAAATCTTGATAAGCGCCGAGCGATCCAAACTGTTTACGGCACCAATCATCGGTAACCGCCCAATGAATTCTGGAATCATGCCGAATTTCAGCAGATCTTCTGGCAACACTTGTGCGAATAATTCACCTGGGTCTTTTTCTGATTTTGATTTAACCTGTGCGTGAAACCCAACACCTTTTTGACCAATTCTTGATGCAATAATTTGGTCCAGGCCTGCAAATGCACCACCACAGATAAATAACACATTCGTCGTATCAATCTGAATGAATTCTTGGTGAGGATGTTTGCGCCCACCTTGAGGTGGAACGGATGCGACTGTTCCTTCTAAAATTTTAAGTAGGGCTTGCTGAACTCCCTCTCCCGAAACATCTCGAGTGATTGAAGGGTTTTCGCTTTTGCGGGCGACTTTGTCAATTTCATCGATGTACACAATTCCGGATTCTGCTTTCTTGACATCAAAGTCGGCTGCCTGAAGAAGTTTCAATAAAATATTTTCAACATCTTCTCCGACATAGCCCGCCTCAGTTAGTGCAGTGGCGTCAGCAATCGCAAATGGCACATTAAGCAGTCGAGCAAGTGTCTGCGCCATGTGTGTTTTTCCACAACCAGTTGGACCAAGCAACATAATGTTGCTCTTCGAAAGCTCGATGTCGTCGCGGCGTGTAGACGCACTTTGCTTATATTGAATTCGTCGGTAGTGATTGAAAACCGCCACCGCAAGAACTTTCTTTGCAGTCTCTTGACCAACTACATATTCATCCAGAAACGCACGAATCTCACGAGGATTAGGAAGTTTTTCGAGACTTATTTCTGTTTGATCTTTTAACTCTTCATCGATTATCTCGTTACAAAGATCAATGCACTCATTGCAAACATAGACGCCAGGACCAGCAATTAGCTTTTTGACCTGCTTTTGCGACTTGCCGCAAAAAGAACATTTAACGAGTTCTGCGGAGTCTCCAAACTTTGCCATTAGCGCCTCACTTTAATTTTCAACGAATTGGTCCTGAACGATCCGCAAATGCTCTAGTTGAAATAACTTCATCGATAATTCCGTAGTCCTTTGCGGCTTGAGCCTCCATCACGAAATCACGATCGGTATCTTTGTGCACACGATCAATTGGTTGACCAGTGTGTTGCGAGAGGATCTCTTCAAGAATTTCACGCATCCGCAAAATTTCACGAGCCGCAAGTTCAAGGTCTGTCACCTGTGCGTAGCCAACTTGTGCATATGGCTGATGCAATAGAACTCGAGAATGAGGCAATGCAAGCCGCTTGCCTTTTGTGCCAGCTGCAAGAAGTACTGCCGCGGCTGAAGCTGCCTGTCCTAAACAGATTGTGGCAATGTCGTTCTTGATGAACTGCATCGTGTCGTAGATTGCGAACAGCGCCGAGATGTCACCGCCGGGACTATTGATATAGATATTGATGTCTTTGTCCGGGTTTTCGCTTTCGAGGTGAATCAACTGAGCGCAGACCAAATTTGCGATCGTGTCGTCAATTGGCGTTCCAAGAATGATGATGTTTTCTTTGAGTAGACGACTGTAAAGGTCGTACGTGCGCTCACCACGGCTTGTCGTTTCGGTAACGCTTGGCACGTAATAGTTTTGACCAAAATCCACGAAAAATACCTCTAATACTTTGGATTAAATTGCCTCGACACTGTCTATTCTCTGAGCAATAACGCTAGTTCGTGCAGGCCTAGGTATGACGGCTTTACGAGTAGCAAATTATGGGAGATTTTCACTAAAGCGCTATTAGAAATGAGAATTTGGTCTGAAACACCGCAGTAACTGCGTTGGTGCTGACCCTCAAGTAGTCAACTATTCTTGATCTGAATGATCGTGATCTGTGTGATCGTGATCTGATTCGGACTCTGGACCAGATACGGCAATTTCGTCGTGGTTGTGATCACCTAACACCATGTCCGTTGCAATTTCATTGCCTTGGTCGTCAACAAATTTCGAATTGTGCAACAACCAGTCAATTGCTTTCGACTTTGAAATTTGTGCACGCAAGTCTGCGATTGCGTCGTTACTGTCGTAGGCCTTTCGAATCGCTGCTGGCTTTTTCTTAACTTGTGTGGCAATTCGTTCAAACTGATTTTCAAGATCGTCTTCACTGGCTTCAAGATTTTCTGCGAGTGCAACCGCGCGCAATGCAATGTCAACCTTCACGGCGAGGTTTGACTGCTCTTTAAGTGCATCAACAAATTGCTCAGCCGTTTGTTGAGTAATCGACAACCACTGCTCCATTGAAATGCCCTGTTGTTCAAATTGTTTGAGTGTGTTTTGCACGCGACCACGCAGGTCACTTGAAACCATTGCCTCCGGAGCTTCGATATCAACTAATTCGGCAAGTGAAGATGTGGTCTTTTCGACAACCGTGTTGCGAACTTGATTCAGACGAGATTCTTCAATCCGAGTTCGAACTGCCGACTTCCATACTTCAATCGAATCATGCTCTGCGAGATGCTCTGCAACCCATTCGTTGTTGAGTTCTGGAAGCACCTGCTCTTGAATTTTTTTAACATTGACAACGAAGTCTGCGGTCTCGGTCATACCTGAGGGCAGCGAAGTGAACTCAAGTTTCTGACCAGTTGTTGATCCAATAATATTTTTGTCAAAATCTTCTGCAACCCAATTTTTACCAACCTCATAAAGCCAGTCATCAACGTTCAACCCTGGTAACGGTTCGCCGTTGCGCGAGCCAACGAGGTCGAGCGTGACTTGATCGTCAATTTTTGCTGGCCGATCAACATCCACAAGTGTTGCGTGGCGTTTGCGCTCGTAAGTTACAACTTCTTCGATATCGGCATCGCTTGCAATTAATGCTGGCAGTTCAACGCGCAAACCTTTGTAGCCAGCAACTTTAACAACTGGGCGAACTTCACATGTTGCGTCAAATGAAACATTGCCATTTTCTTGTCCGCTAGTGAGATTTACTTCTGGTGTGGCGATGATGTCTAGATCATGTTCACGAACTGCGAGTGCAAGTGATGCTGGAATCGCATCTTCAATTGCTTGTGACCTTGCGGCTTCGACGCCAATTTGGGCTTCAATAAGTTTCCGCGGCGCTTTGCCCTGACGGAACCCAGGGATTCGGATTTGAGTCGAGATTTTTCTAAAAGCGCCATCTAAATAGCGCTCAAATTCGATCTCGTCGACTTCAATTGAAAGTTTAATTTTATTGCCATCTAGGGCTTCGATTGTCGTTTTCACAGTGCCGAGCAGTGTATCTGTGGCAAACTGTGACTATGTCTTCTAATCCACCTACCTCTGCCCCACAAAGCTGGAAACCTCATGCTCTAGCAAATCCGCATGCCAATCAACTTGACCTGAGTATGGGCGACACTGTGCGCTCGACTGTTGACCTTACGGGCGTAACTGTTGGCACCGAGGGCAAAGTAATTTTGGCAAACGGATTCAACTGGTTGCGATATCGCGTGCGTTTTTCTAATGGTATTGAAGTTGGTGACCTGGACCAAAGAAGTATTGAGCCCGTTGGTAAAACGGCAAAGCGATTGGCCAAAATTGCCAAACGCGCAAAGTAATTCGCTGCGCCATCACTTTCCTGGCGTCAGAGACGGGTGGTCTCGTTTTGACGGACCTGCAGGAACGCAGATGGTGGATGTTGCGATAAACGCAATGTCCGACTGGGCCGCGAACGGATCTAATGCCAACACTGGCGGTTTCTTTCCTGCTGCCGATGCTTGTGATGCGTTGCTCGATTCGACTCGAACTGTCGTTGGAGAATTTCTCGGCGCAGACGCTTCTGGAATTTGTCTAGGCGCAAATATGACAACAATGACGATGGCTTTTACGCGCGCGGTTGCAAGAACTTTAACAAGTGACGATCGCGTAGTTGGAACACAACTAGACCACGAAGCAAACGTTTCGCCATGGAGAATTGCTTGCGAACTGTCAGGCGCTGAGCATGTTTTGACACCGTTTGACGTTAAAACTGGTCGACTCGACATGGACGCTTTTGAAAAATTAGTTGATGATCGCACTAAGTGGGTTGCTGTAACGGGTGCGTCAAATTTAATCGGCACGATGCCTGACTTAGAGACTGTGATTGCTATCGCTCACAAACACGGGGCAAGAGTTTTTGTAGATGCTGTCGCGCTCGCCCCACACAAACAGATAAATATTCGCGAACTTGGATGCGATGTCCTGGCTACATCCCCTTATAAATGGTACGGACCTCATGCAGGAGTGATGTATATCGAACCACAGTTACTGAATTCGTTGCCGATCGCCAAGGTTCGTGCTGCAAGTGAAACTGGGCCGCGCAAATTCGAAACAGGTACACCGAATTTCGAAAGTATCGCTGCGGTTCAGGCTGCCGCACGATTTTTAATTGAAGAAGATATGCAACAACTCGCCAAGATCGAAGGCGACTTGTTCGCGCCGCTACTAGAAGGATTGCTAGACACACCTGGAATCACAGTGTGGGGTCCGCATGATTTAGCTTCTCGCGCCCCAACTGTCTCGTTCACTGTTGATTCGATGACAACAGATCGTGTTGCCCAGGAACTTGCGGCGAAAAAAATTGCAGTTTGGTCAGGAGATTCGTATGCAATGGAGATAGTTCAGCGACTGGGTCTTACAAATAGTGGCGGAGTCGTGCGGGCAGGCATTGCGAGATATGTGGATAGTGAAGACGTGAAACATTTGTTGACGACAGTTCGCGGGCTTGTAAGTCGGTAGCATTACTTAGTCCGGGGAGTGGCGCAGTTGGTAGCGTGCCTGGTTTGGGACCAGGAGGCCGGGGGTTCAAGTCCCCCCTCCCCGACAATTGTTAACGAAGTTTTTCGCTCGGTCAATATTCGATTTAGGAATTTATGAAAATTAGACGAACGATCAGCAGTTTTGGTTTGTCGGCTCTGGCTGCGTTGGCTTGTTTCACTTGTTTGCTTTCATTAACTGGCTGCGCCCCAAGTGATGCCTCAAAAGTTGTCAAGGGATACAAAATTAAACCGGGTGCCGATTTGGCGAAAGCAGATCTTTCGAATGCAAAATTGACTAACTCACCATTGTCTTGGTCAAATTTAGTTGGTGCAAATCTCACTGGCGCAAATCTCGTTCGTGCAGATTTGTCATTTGCTAATTTGACTAACGCAAACTTATCAGGCGCGAATCTGACACTTGCCAATCTGCGAAACGCGAACCTGACAGGTGCGAATCTGACTGGTGCGAAACTCTCTCGGGCATGGCTTTCGGCATCAGTATTGACGAATGCAAATCTGACTGGCTCGAATTTAGGTCGAGCTGACTTGGCTAACGCTGACTTGATAAATACAAATCTGACAAGCGCCAATCTTGAAGATACAAATATGCGTGGTGCTGTCTTAGTTCTTGTTAATCTGACAAGCACAAATTTAACTGGTGCTAATTTGATCGGAGCAGATATCTCACAGAATGACTTCTCACGAGCGTTTTTAGTTGGAATAATCACTTCGAATACGACAAAGTTTCCACCAGTACCATAAAAATGCGACAGATTTTTTAGTTAGGTGTGCCATGCATAACGATTTAAGTCAGAGCAAATATATTTCGCTGATCACGTTTCGCAAATCAGGCGCACCTGTTCATACCGCCGTGTGGTTTGCGAAGTTTGGTGAAAATACCAATACTTTCGGCATTATCACCGAAACTAACGCCGGAAAAGTTAAACGAATTCGTCAAAACCAAAATATTGAGGTACAAGTTTGCGACATTAAGGGGAACATTGAATCTGGCGCGACTAAATACTCTGGTATTGCACGCCTTGTCGTTGGGCGCGAAGCCGTTGCGGTTCGTAAGGCAATCGCCAAGCAATACGGAATCACTTACCGATTATTTTCTATTTATAACTCCGTCGGCTCTGCGATTAAACGAAGAAACAAGCTTCCCGAAACCAACATCGTCATCACCCTGGATTTTTAACTACTTGCGATTTCGAAAACTGCCACTCTTCTAAATTTCTCGAGCATCTCTGGCAATGGTTCAACGCCGATACCGACTGTGTTCGGCACCGAGATGTGTCCATCTTCGAGAATAAAAGGTTTCGTAATGTCTTTGGCGAAGTAACGCGATGAAGCAGAAATATCTCCAGGCAGAGTAAAGCCAGGCAATGCCGCGAGTGCCAAATTAGCTGCGCGACCAACTCCTGTTTCAAGCATTCCGCCGCACCACACTGGAACCCCCCGCGAGAAACACAAGTCATGAATCTTTTTCGCCTCAAGGTAACCACCAACGCGACCTGGTTTGATATTGATCACCGAACAAGCTTTTAGATCTAGTGCCCCGCACGCAGTGTCAAATGATGTCACAGACTCGTCAAGACAAACTGGCGTGTTAATTGCTCGACTGAGTTCAATGTGCCCCGCCAAATCATCTTCTGGCAGTGGCTGTTCAATTAACAGCAAATTAAATGCATCAAGTTTCTTCAAATGATTAGTGTCAGAAATCGTGTACGCCGCATTTGCATCAACCTGCAACATCAGGTCGTCACCAAACTCTTTACGAATTATTTTTACGAGTTCGATGTCTGAACCTGGTTCAATCTTTAATTTCACACGCAGATAACCCAACGCAATGTACTCCCCAATTACTTCTACCAAATCGTCGAGGTTGTTCTGAATGCCTACCGAGACACCTGAGGCCACACGAGATCTGGTTGCTCCAAGAAACTTTGCTAATGATAATTTTTGTTCGCGTAATGTTAGATCAAGCAATGCTGCTTCAACACACGCCTTTGACATGTAATTTCCTCTGATGGGCGCAGCCCTTAGAATAAAGTCATCAGCAGACGAGTCTCCGTTTAAAAGTGGCACGAGAAAACGAGAAATTACCTGAACACAGTTCTCGAGATATTCGGATGAATAATAGGGTTCGGCCATGGCGACACATTCTCCCCAACCCGAGTGACTGTCGCCGACGGTACGCACGTACAGCAACTCGCGCGAAGATTCAGTACCAAAAGAAGTTCGAAACGGTGAAACTAGGTCAATCTCACCTCGCCACAACTCAACCGCTCGCAAACTCATAAAACATGCTTTCCGAGAGTGGAGAGAATATACGAGCCGTCGCTCGTGAAACCGCGAACTTTGCGTGAGTCACTAAAGGCTGCTTCAAAACTCGCGCGCTGTTCTTGGCGCCAACGATCTGAAGATTCGCGGTCACATCTGCGCAACTCGACAATGTCATCGGGGGTATTGATGGTCAAGTCGTCACTGGACGCAACACAAATCTTGCCGCATGGAGCAGAACTCAAACCAGCAACCTGACGCTCAACTACTAATCGATCCGTCAAATCTCCAGAATTTATTGCATCATCAATGTCACCATAATAATTTCTGTTGTACCTAGTTACTGTGGCACCAAGTACGACCAAATTAAAGTGCGCGTTTCTTCGCACGAGCGGATCAAATGTCCACGAAATCGCGGCAAGTTCGTTCTCCTTCGCCCATTGCCATTGATGCTCTTTCAGAGCACGACCTACGCCAGAATTAGTTGCTTTGTTGATCACACCAGTTACATGTGAGTGAAGCTTTCGATCGCCATTGCCGACGATACCCAGCGACCCGCCTACTATTTGCTGTGCACCGTTGATAACGCGCGAAGCCAGACTCGCGTAACCGCCAGCATGGATAATCGCAATAATCACATCTGGTGGAATTGGCTCAGCCCCTCCCCAAACAGCCATCAACACCTGTGCGAGATCTCTGGCTCGTTCTGGGCGATCAACAATCTCTACTTGCACCATTTGAATTAACACTACCTATTCGGCAATGATTGAAGCCATGCCAGTTGAAGTCACAATCGTTAGCCATCCTGTTGCAGCCGAGTCTCTTACTCATCTCAGGGATGAAAATACTTCTAACCAATTTTTCCGCGCAGAGTTACGCAGACTTTCGTTGGTTGTGGTCGCCGAAGCAACTCGGAACCTACCGACTATTGCGACACGAGTGCAGACACCACTAGCGCAAACCGACGGAACAGCGCTCGCGAGTCGACCAGTTTTAGTTCCGATTTTGCGCGCAGGTCTCGGAATGTTGCCAGCAGCAATGGAGCTATTACCAGATGCCGACATCGCTGTCGTTGGAGTTCAACGAGATGAAAAAACTCATTTGCCAAGCGAGTACGTTGCAAAACTGCCGGCACGACTAGATGGTCGCACATGTCTTGTGCTTGACCCGATGCTTGCTACTGGCGGATCACTTGCACACGCTTGCAAAATTCTCGCAGACCGTGGCGCACCACAACCATTGACAATCGCTTGCGTTCTTGCCGCCCCAGAAGGAATTGAATTCTTGCGATCAACCGGTTTGAATCTGCACATTGTCACCGCTTCAGTTGACAGCCATCTAAACGAACATGCTTTTATCGTGCCTGGCTTAGGCGATGCTGGCGATCGGCAATTTGGGCCACCCCAATAGTTGTCGCAGATTAGCGACGCAGGACATTATCCGAAAAAGGTTGCTGCGACATCAGCGAATAATGCGAGATCAATAGTTCGAGTTTGATTTGCGGTTAAAGACATATCGGCGCAAGTGATTTCACCACACTTCAAGACAACCATTTGGCCAAACAACTTCTTATGCACTGCATCGACTGCGGCTAATCCAAAGCGTGTTGATAAAACGCGGTCATAGCTAGTTGGTGTACCGCCCCTTTGAATATGCCCTAGTTGAACAACTCGTGATTCAAAGCCTGTGCGCGCAGAAATTTCGGGAGCGATGACATGAGCGATATCACCAAGTTGCTCCCGTCCATATCGGTCAAGTTTTCTTTCAGGCATCTCGAACGTGCCAGATTTTGGTCGCGCACCTTCAGCAACGACTACCACTGATGCATAGCGACCACGATCGTGGCGTCGCTGCACAATCTTCGAAACCTCGTCAATATCGAACGGCACTTCTGGAACTAAAATAGCGGTTGCCCCGCCAGCGATTCCGGCCTGCAAAGCGATCCATCCGGCGTCTCGACCCATCACCTCAACAACCATTACACGGTCATGACTTTCTGCAGTTGTGTGGAGACGATCAATAGCGTCTGTCGCAATTTGCACTGCGGTCTGAAAACCGAATGTTGCATCGGTCCCAACTACATCGTTGTCAATAGTTTTTGGTACACCAATCATCGGTAGTCCATGCTGAGTGTGCAACATTGAAGCGACTGTTAGCGAGCCATTGCCCCCGATCACGATTAGTGCATCAAGTTTGAGATCAGCAAAAGTTTTCTTAACACGATCTACTCCGTCTGGCCTATCAAAAGGACTGCCGCGACGAGTCCCCAGAATCGTTCCGCCTCTTGGCAAAATTCCACGGACGGTAGCGGTGTCTAAGTTGATGTAACGCTGTTCGAGTACCCCGTCCCAAGCATCATAAAAACCAATGACGGTGTCGCCGTTTACATCGACCGCTTTGCGAGTGATTGCACGAATTACTGCGTTAAGACCTGGGCAATCTCCTCCGCCTGTCAGGACGCCGATCTTCATTTCAGGATTTTCCTAAATTTTAGTCGCCAACGCGACGAGCGTCTTCAACCAAATTGATTTGATAGATCACTTCATCGAGCGCGTCAATTGCTGAAACTGTTGAAAAGCGCAATGGGTTTTCTGACGTGACACAACTCGGCACAGGTGCGAGCATCGTGCTCGGTTGAGGATGACAAAATTGCACAACGCTGTATCTTTCGCCAGTGAAATCAGGTGATGCAACCACACGATGCCAGCCAATTGGTAAAACACCATTTGTGATTCGCTCAAGCATGATGCCTGAGTTAATGATCACACGGCCTTTTGGAGGCAATGCATCAATCCACTCACCTTTATATTTGACTTGCAGTCCAGGTGCGGTCGCGCGTGGCAACGCAGTAATCAGATTGATATCGCCGTGCTCAGCAGCCCAAACATGACCCTGTTCGGGTAACTGCTTCATTGGCGGATATCGAATCGCGCGCGTTAATGCTGATCCATATCCAACCATTTCATCAAAGAAAGTTTCATGACAGCCAACGCCGACCGCAATAATGCGCAAGAACCTTTTTTGTAGGTCAATCATTGCGTCATGAAATTTAAACAACACCTCAGTAATACCTGGAATCACGGACTCAGGTAAAACTGGGTCTGGGTACGACTGCGGGTAACGGCGACGAAGTGGATGACCGTGCGGAATAGGCGTTGCCCAGTTGAGCATTTCTTTCCAGTCAGGTTTGTCACTAGACGCCGCAGTCTCAAGCAAAACTCCGGTGTAGCCGGTCTGCCCGTTAGTGCCGTGGGCTACAAATTGTTGTTTTTCTTCTACTGTCTTGGAGAAGAATTCGCGAAGCATTCCATATGCGGTATCAAGCAAATCTTCCGAGAGATCGTGACTGGTATATACGAAGCCTGTTGCGAGACTTTTCATTACACCATCAACGACTGCTTTACGGGACTGAGTTAGACCCTTTTCGAATCCAAGTAGATCAACGTCAAGAATGTCGTGGCTCACATCAACACGCTATTGGCAGACTTTGTTGTTTTCAGTGTCGTGTGTTTTAGGTGTTGTAGAGGTCGCGTTATTTAAGTAAATCTTGGTTATCACGCAAAAACTGCGTACCTACTCGCCCACCGCCACGCCAAGTCGGCTGATCGGAATACTTGATCACGAGATCTAAATATCGTTTCTGAAGCTCTTCGTCTTCTGCCGTGGTTTCCCAAGTGCCATCAATTCGAGCATTCATCTCTTCACACGCCGCAAAGATCTCGTCCGCAGTATTTTTGACTAGTTCAACTCCTAGACGGGCTTGGTGACGCTCATCTGAATATTCAGAACGCATTCTTAACATCTCAGATACTGTTGCCAAACGATTCTCACTAGTGAACAAAACCTTTTGAAATATCATTACATCATGTGTCAATACTTGATGCCGAATGTCGTACAAGTCGCAATGCAGTGTCACTTTATTGAACATTGCACGAACCCAGAACAGACCAGTGTTACCTACTAGTAAGAATTTGCAATGCGACAACAAAAAAACATCTAAATAATCTGTCCTATAATTTCTCGCATAATCAATGACATCTGGATATCTTTTAGCGTCAACTGCATCTTCGACATCTTTGCCCATTCGAACGACTGGCAAACCATTTTGAATCAGCCGAGATAAAGCCGTTAAATACATATCTTCGTTCGGGTTACGAACACTACGCGGTTTAACAGTTACTCCTTGCTCGACAAGTCGAAGGTAATAAGATTCTGTTCGAATTGCATAACAAATAAATGGATCGCCACTTTGGATACCAACATCAGACAAGAACTTTTGCCCCTGAATGTTATCCGGTGTTGAAAAGCCGTGTAGAGCAGGAGTGCCTTGCCAAAGTAGATCACTCTTATCTTCTGTTAATAGCCGGTACCCAACTCCAAGTCGTGACGCCCACCAGATAAGTCTTCTTCGAATTCTTCGTTCGCGGCCGTAAATTTTTACAATTTCGCCGTACATTTTCCGAACTTGCGAGTTTGCATCTACAGAGAGATTCAACACAATCGCGCGCGACAATGAGCCTTGAACAATGCGCCTTCGAATCTCGGGTTCCAGAGGAGCTATGAAACGCGATATAACCGGAGATTCACCGATCAGTAGCACTTCCTTCTTACAAAATTTCAGCCAAGGAACTACGAAAATCAACAAGGGTGCGAGCACTATGAGTTCGAGGATGTGACGCACGATCCAGCGACCTAGAGGTTGTTGTACTCCAATAAATTTATTGCGAATAAATGCTGGAATCATCATCGAAATATTAGCCGATCTATCTCTTTGTGAGATTCCGTAGTTAAGATTTGGATGTTAAAATCAGTTATCGCAAATTTTGCGGGTGTAGCTCAATGGCTAGAGTCCGAGTTTTCCAAACTCGTTATGCGGGTTCGATCCCCGTCACCCGCTCCATAAAGTTAATTCACCATAACTATTATTTAGAATATTCAGTTGAATAAGTACACGACAATGCTTTTGTTTCGAAACACTTCGTCTGCACACCGTGAAGTATCTGGGGTCTCTGAATTAGAAAGATCTATAAGGAAAAAATTTACACCGGCGTCACGCAACTGATCAGCCGATTCACAAGAACCATTAGCACTGAATTGATAAATAAGTTGAAAATTAGTTTTGTAATCTGCAGAGTGATACCCGAAAATACGGTATGACACTTCCGTTCCAGCGAACTCTTTATGATCACTCAATTCAGTAACTTTTGGAGAATTGCGAATTACTCGTGTAGCTACAACATCATCGTTGCGCATATTGACCTTCAACCAGTTTGTGGCTGCCTCAAAATCCAAACTTACGGAATTAACCTCGTCAAAAGATCGCCATTCTTGTTGTTGCCGTTCGGACACATTCACATAATTTGAGGCAAAAAGAAACATGCCGACAATAATCAGCGCCATATTGGAAACCGTTAAAAATATCTTCGGAGAGTTGTGAAAGCCAAGCGATTGCCACTTAACGCGAACAAAGACCCACATCGCAGATGCGATTAACAAGCCCAAGATCATAGGGACTACGGGTTTAAAAGTGGTCAGCAATGGGATGAGATAAGAAGGCTCATATTCGATTTGCCATGAGCGAATAACAGGGATTGATGCCAGAAACAATATGCCGACAAAAACTATTATCTTTCTCAACTTTTGATATTGCCATAAAAGAGCAAACTGTTGAATAACAAGCACAATAGCAATGGAACGTGTTAGCGAAATCCAAAAATGAAACGCATAAAGCGTGTTGACATTGCCCTCAAGGGCTTTTTCTTCTCCTGACGCGCCCCATATACACATTTGCGCTAATGAAGCAACTAAACCAAATCCTAAAAACATCTGAGCATTGCGAAAACCAGCAACTGGAAATTTTGAATTAAGTATCAAAACCAGACCCATGAAACCAAGACCACCAAATGCCAGCAGCAAAAAAAAGAAAACTGGCAGATAGCGCACAAAACTGCCGTGATAAAGAACCCAAAGATCGCCAATGACACCAACTGGCCAACCTGGCCGCCGCACAACACTGGTAGAGCCATTTCTTGGATCGCCGTAAAACATAATTAGTGCGAAAATCGCGGGAGCCATTAGACCCACAACCAGAAACCTGATATTTCCGCGTACCGTTCGGTGCCGAATTACTCTAACAAGCCAAATTCCGCCAAGACCAAAACCCGCAACCAAACCGGATGAAATTTTGGCACCGATTAGACCAAAAAGAATAATGCCGATGACCACAGCGGCGGAATCTAATTGCGAATCGCTGAGATTTACAACTATCAATAAGAGAGCGAGACCCAACGCTAATGAAAAAAACTGGCTAAACGAGCTGAGTTGAAATGCGTTAAATCCATAGCCTTCAAACAGACGTTCCGTGTCAACTGCAACAGCCAAGGCAAGCGAACAGATAGCTATCGTCGTATTTGAAGTGATTGACTTAATAATTCCAAAACCTAAAATCGCACATACAAAAGCGATTATTGCGTTGCCAAAAAGCGCAAACAAAACATCAATTTTCGTGCCAGATAAATTTGATAGACCTCCAATCCACGCAAAAGAAAACCAATGATAAGAAATATTTTCCGAGATCAACATCGGATTGTGCGAGATACCCCATTTGCCGAGACTAAAACTGAAGATTTCTGCAAATCTATCGTCGGCGAACCAAGGACGATCTGGTCTGGTGCCAATGATTTGTACCCAGATCAGACCACCTGATGCAGCGAAGATTAAAGCAAGTATCAGTTTCAGCGACGAGAAACCTTTTTTAAATCTAGGCCAGGCTAGAAATAGAATTGTCATCCAAATTGCAACAGGCACCGGCCAAAACCAATTTGGCGATAAACCCAACAGGGCAACTACTGCTAGCCATTTAACTGCACCGAGTTCTTCGCTCGTCGCCTGCACATTGGTTGAACTGATTTGCGTCCAACGCAATAGAGATGCCAATACAAACAAAATAATCTGACAAATAATCGCCACCATCGCACTAGTGAAAGTCACTATAAAGACGTAAAAAAAAGTAGAGACGGTCGCACCAATACAAAATCCGAGCCCAACTTTGGCCAAACTTGATATTTGATTAAAACCAGTAAACCGTCCGAGCAACGACTCACCAAGGGCAACCTGCAACGACACAACTAAAACTGTTAGCAACGCAGGAATTGGTGAGAATCTTGTGAGCAACAGTAAGCCCACCAACCACAGCACCAATCGATGATGCAAATTAAAACTTCTAGATACAATTCGGTGGGACAACCAAGTGGTTAACACGCAATAACCTTAGTAGCACAACGATGCAATAGATTTGACTTGTGTGCGGGTGTATCAAAATTTTATGAGTTGGCGCGACTACAGCCCTGTCGAACTTGAACGCGAATATACTCCCGCTTCGCGCGTCGAAAATATACAAAAGTATTTAGATAATTACGCCAACGCTGGCGTCCACTCGCGTCAAAATATCCGACATGAAAAGCTGCAATACGGTCCGCACGCCGATGAGTGGATGTGGCTCGCACCACACACTAAACCTGAAACCAAAACTACAGGCACACCTAATTTAGTCGCCTTCGTTCACGGTGGATTTTGGCGTCGCCTCAGCGCCGACGACGGGACTTTTTTAACACCTGACTGGCAACGACTCAGTTTTGACTATGCATCAATCAATTATTCGCTATGCCCCAAGGAATCGCTCCAAACACTCGTCGAACAAACTCAAAGAGCAATTCAATTTCTGCAGAAAAACTACGATGCCGCAGACATCACATTGATCGGCCACTCTGCAGGAGCTCATTTGATCGCAATGGCGTTAAGCAGCATCGCTTCAAAATTTGCACGAGTGGTGCTTGTCTCAGGGGTTTTTGATCTCGAACCGATCACGAGAACATCGGTCAACGAGGCAGTACAACTTAATTCAGAATCTGCCAAAAGTCTCTCGCCAATAAATTTCGTTTCTCAAGCCTTAGACACACCATTAACTATTATCTGGGGCGAAAATGAGACTGATGAGTTCAAGCGACAGTCACGCGAATTCGCATCAGCATGGGACAATGAAAAAACACACTCGCCTGCGATCACCCGAGAAATTTCAAAACGCAACCACTTTGACATTCTCTATGACTTGTCAACCGATGGGTTAGTGGATGTACCTGGTGCGTAAGAATCCGAACCTGCTGGGTTTAGCGCTGATATTAGTCAGCAGTATTGGGTTCGGACTTTCACCTACTTTCGCGAATTTCGCGTACAACAATGGTGCAAGCGTTGTCGGCACCCTAATGGCGCGCTTTGTAGTTGCGACTGTGCTGATGCTCGCTGTCAGAAAACTGTTTTCGCGTGATGCAACCTGGCCAAAGCCAATGATCTTTGCCAAACTGTTCTTGTTGGGTGCTTTTGGATATTTCATTGCCACACTCTTATATTTCACTGCTCTAAAAAACATTGATAGCGGACTGGCAATCATCATCGTCTCATGTGGACCAGTGATTGTTGTGTTGTTGTCATGGTGGCTACTCGGCACCAAACCCAGTCGAATCATTGTTGTGTGCCTAGTTTCAACATTTATCGGAGTTGTAATTGCCGCTGGGCAAGTTGGTAGCGGTGACACCTTTAGCATCGTTCTTGTTTTAATTGTCGCAGTTGAATATTCGTTTTATGTAGTTTTTAGTTCTCAAGTATTGCCACAGGTTGATCTCCTAACTGGCGTCACGATCGTGATGTTCGGCGCAGCGAGTTCGTTTATAGTTTATTTCTTTGTGGCCCCGTCGTCAGTTCCGATGGACTTTCCTAAAACAATAAATGGCTGGATTAGTGTTTTCATGCTGGCTGCTGTCGCGACTGTTATCCCGACAGCATGTTTATATGCAGGCATGAAACTAATCGGCACTGGCAAAACAGCGGTCCTTCAAACATTTGAACCGGTGTCGTCAATCATTGCGGGCGTCGTGTTTCTCGGTGAACCCTTAACTATGCCGCGTGTCATTGGTGCTGTATTTGTAATTGGCGCCGTTGCTTTACTTGCGGCGTCAGAATCTCGCAATGGATCGTCAATAGCTCACTAGAAGCCAGTGGCGATACCGTTAAAGCGATGCCAAATTCTCTTTGTGTGATTGGCGACTTTGCCTGGGATGTTCTGATCCGCACAAACAACAATCTGCTTAAGGGTGGCGACTCATTTGGCGAAGTGATGCTAACCCCAGGCGGCAGTGCTGCGAACTTGGCGGTGTGGGCTCAGCGATGCGGTCTTGAGACTCATTTCATCGGCAAGATAGGCAGAGACCGCTTTGGACAACTTGCTCGGGAAGATCTTGAAAGCGAATCAGTCGTCCACCATCTTGTTGAGACCGAAGCACACAAGACGGGAAGCGTTGCTGTTTTCGTTGACCAAAGCGGAGAACGGAGCATGGTTTCTGGGCATGGTGCAGACTTTTATTTGATTCCTTCTGAGTTGCCAAAGCAAGTTATCTTGTCTGCAAATCATTTACATCTAACGGCGTGGAGTTTTTTCACTGATCCTCCGAGATCAGCATCACGCACAGCAGCGCAAATTGCAAAGCAACAAGGGTTAACGATTTCGTTTGATCCAGCATCGTTTCAGATGATTCAAGAAATGGGCGTTGAGCAGTTTTTGTCTTGGACAAAAGATCTTGATATAAGTATTCTCTTTCCAAATTATGAAGAAGGTCGAGTTCTTACCGGCTGTGATGAACCGGACGATATTGTCAGATCGCTCGCGAATATTTATAGCGAGGCATTAATTATTCTTAAACTTGACGCCGACGGCGCACTTGTTTTTGATGGTCAGGCTTCAACGCAAATCCCTCCAGCAACAAACAATCTTGTCGATGCGACTGGTGCTGGTGACTCGTTCGCTGGCGCATTTCTTGCGCACTATCTGAAATCAAACTCTGCGGTTGATGCCGCGATCTTTGCTACCAAAGTTGCAGCCTGGGTAATTGAACATCTCGGCGCTCGCCCAACTCCTGATAACCGTTTGAAACAAATTATCAAAAACCGCTAATCGCTACCGATTATCTGCGGCGGGATTTGCGGTGATTTGGGTCGTTATCGGTAGGCGGTTTATTTGTAAGCGGACCGATGTCTTGAATAATTGATTCAATAGTTGGTATTGGTCCTGCTTTGTGATTATCAATCGCTAAACGCATCGCAGCCAAATGTTCATGTGAGGTACCGCAACATCCACCGACAATCCGCACGCCAGCGTTAATCGCCAGATCGGCATAACGTGACATCAGTTCAGGAGTGCCTGAATATTTAATTTCAATGCCCTCAAATCGGGGAATACCACAATTACCTTTGGCAACGATCGGGATACCGACAGTTGCAGCAGTTGCCGCCATCTCGATTGCTGTAACTAAAATATCTGAAGCACCGACGCCGCAATTCGCTCCCATCGCGACTGGCTGAACGGAGAGACCAGCAAAAACTGCGGCCAAACCATCGGGTTTCAATCCCATCATCGTCCGTCCAGCAGTATCGAAACTACAAGTTGCAACATATGGCATGCCAACATTGATTGCTGCTTGCGCCGCGGCCTGAACTTCTTCAATTGCCGACATGGTTTCTATCCATGCAACGTCAGCACCACCGTCTTTGAGCCCACGAATTTGTTCTTCGAAAGTGTCAATCGCTTCTTCGGGCGTCAACGCACCAAGTGGATCAAAAAGTTCGCCCGTCGGACCAACCGAGCCAGCCACGACTACCGGTCGCGAGCAAGAATCGGCGACTTGGCGTGCAAGTTCGGCCGCTCGTTTAGCAAGTTCATAAGTTCGAGCCTGTGCATTGTGTAGTTTCAAACGATGGCGATTTGCGCCAAATGTATTTGTCAAAATAATGTCGGCACCAGCATCAACGAATTGCTGATGCAAACCAATTACGCGCTCTGGGTGCGAATCTAACCAGAACTCTGGCGGCTCACCTGAAGTTAAACCGAGGGCGAAATAGTTAGTGCCGGTGGCTCCATCGGCGAGGATTGTTTTACCAGTTGCTAAAAGTTCTGACAGAGTTGTGCGCATAACCAATTATGGCAGTATCCGAGAGACTCTTTTGACTAACCCATCACCGTGCCAGATGTGTTTTGCACTTCTCGTAGTCGCGAGAAAGCACCGACATTAATGGCACGTCCAGATCGGGGCCCAATATACGAAATCGGATCTTTATCGTGATTGCGCCCAGCTTCTGCAGCCTCAATTAAAAGACGAATAAACGTGGCCGCCATTGGGGCATTCTTAAATTGGTTGCCACTTGTGCCACACGCCATGAAATATCCGTCAATACTTGAACGATCATAAATCGGCACCCAGTCATCAGTGGCATCGTAAAGAGCACCGATACCTGACGGCGAAACTGGAACACCGAAATCAGGCATGCGTCGAGCAAGACGCAACATCATCGTCTCCCAGATTTCTACGGTGGTCTCTTGGCGCCAGTCATCGGCGTCATCTATCCAATGCAACTCATCACATGCTGGCTCAGTGCCGCCAAGATTTATTGTGCCGCCGAGATGAGGTCGAAAGTAAATACCTGTGTCTAGATCTGCAACAACCGGGACATTGTCTTCAAGTTTGAAACCATTGGGCGCTGGTGCGACATAGACCTCTTGTCGTAGTGGTCGATGACGAATATTCATTTCGTCGAGAACTCCAGCGATCTTATTAATTTTGCTGGCATGGGGCCCAGCGGCATTGACAACAATCTCCGCTTCAATGCGCTCGCCTGATGCGAGGGTTACTCCAGTTACTTGCGAACCTTGTTTATCTATTGAAACTACTTCTTCTTTGAAACGAGTCTGCGCACCAAGAACTTTTGCGGCGTTAATTAAATTATGCGCAGCCAACATCGGGTCATCCATGAAACCACTTAGTGGATCATAAAGACCGGATAATTCGCCAACTGCGTCATCACCAAACGCAGGGTCGTCGATTCGTTTTGGTGGCCAATAACTGTTGGCATCAAGCGCCGGAAACTTTTTGCGTAATTGATCGGCACTGAGAATTTCATATGGAATTTTCAAGTCATCCCAAATCAAGCGAACCGATTCACCGTCGTAGCCTGCAGTGCGATAAACCAAATAGCCGGTTCGAATGAATTTCGCCATACCATCAGGATCAATAGCGCCAAGATAATCCGCCCAGTTTTCCCAAATTGATGCTGACTCCCAGGCCATCAACACTGCGTCATGAGTTGAATAACTAAAACGAATGATCGCCGACGAAGCCGAAGTTGAACCAGCACCGGCTGCCGAACCTTTGTCTACAATTACTACAGATCGACCAGCCTTAGCGAGTTCTAAAGCAACTGCACCACCGATTACGCCAGCGCCGATTACGACGACGTCGGTTTTCATTTCGTTGCGAGAATTTCTCGCTGCCATGCCGCGGTGTCGGCAACACTGTTGAATGTAAACGTATGCAAGCCAACGATATTTAGAGACTGTGCATCTTTTGCCAGACCGGCAACTAATTCCGTCGGGTCATAACAACCAGGGGAAATCATCTTCATGATTGAGGCTTTGTTTTTGCTGAGATAACGCATTGAGGCACCAACGCCAACTCGAACACCGAGACTCATCAGTCGAGTGCGATCTACTACTCCCGGCACACCAAGTTGAATTGGTACCGAGAAGCCATTATCGCGTTCGGTTTTTATCCACTGACGAATTTGCGCAACATCAAAACACATCTGTGTTGACGCAAGACCTTGAACACCCGCTTCTTGCAAAAGTTTTTG
>CAMAWU010000012.1 GCA_945862025.1 Ferrithrix thermotolerans DSM 19514
GCGAATTTGCGCCATCGGGCTCGATTACCAGAATACGGGGTGCCGTCGGCGCTTGTTTTTGAGCAAACATAAACCAAAGACTTATATGAACCGAGCCCATCAACTGGCGCGCAATATGAACCAGGGCTGATGTCTTTGGCTTGACTTGATCCTGACGACGAAGTGTTCGTAGAAATAGTCGTGCTAGTCGCTGCAGTCGTGCTAGTCGTCGTGCTCGCAGTCGTGCTCGCAGTCGTGCTAGTGGCTGAACTGACCGAAGTTGTCGTTGCTGGCACCGTTGTCGCAACCGAAGTTGTTGTTGCTAGCACTGCTGTTGTAACCGGCACAGCAATTACAACTGGTGCAGCACTCCAACTCGCAATCGTCAGCGAAGAGCAATCGCTAACTAACAGATTGCTAATCCGTCCAAATTCACTTTGATCCATTGACAAGCCCCATCTTGCCTTCACTGAAATCCAATCACCTAAATAAGTGCACCAATAACTGCGCAGCGGTGGCATCCAATTAGAAGGATCTTTATCGCTCTTCGAAACATTCACCCGATCGGTCACTGCAATCAGCGTGCGACGATCCGACATGTCGTTGGCATACGCCTTACGCTGCGATTCGCTCCACGCCCAGGCCCCAGAATCCCACGCTTCTTTCAAGGCAACGACGTGGTCAATATCAACATCGCCACGGTCACTCAAATTTTTGCCGTCATACGGCGAAACCCAATCGCCTGCAACGACATAACAGCGATATGGGTCAACTTGTGGTTTTGAAATGCTGTCGCGCTTTAAAACTTCTTCACGGGTATCGCATCCGTTGCCGTCAAGATCTGCCCAGTGGATAAACAACTTGCGCTTGTAGCCAGTTTGATATTCGTTTTCAACTTTAATGCTCGACAAAATAGATCTTGCATCTGCGTTAACAAGTTTGCTCTGGGAAACTTCTGCAGACTTCGAATCAAAAGTCGCAGCGCTAACAATGCTCGTTGATGAGATTGCGATGACTAACGCAACACCATTTGTTGCAATTCGCCACTTCACTTAAATCAGCGTATCGCTACGCGCTGGGCACAGATTCTCGGCTCTATTTACCGCTAGTCGGTTCGTTCATCTCGTCTGAGATGTCAATAAAAATACATTCACCAGGGCAAACTTCAGCAGCCCGCAAAACACTCAGCCGATCACGGGGGGCAACACGGGCAAGACTTCCTGCTCCACCTGGATCATTCAAAGGCTTGCCGAGTTCGGCGACATATGCGATGCCATCTTCAAGCAACTTAAATGCATCGGAGCAATGGTCTTCGCACAAACCATCGCCCGTACATAAATCTTGATCTATCCAAACTCGCATCTGGTTCAGGTTACTGAGTCAAACCGGCAGCAATGAGCAACGCGATTAAAATCACATTTCGTAAAACATCGAGCCAACTCATCGGGCGCTGTGATGTTGCACCAAAACACGAACACGGTAGACGATCTGGGTCTCGCAATCGCACGAGCAACAGAACAGTAAACGAAACAAGCAACAGCAAGCCAGCAACAATTGTTTGCATCAACCACCAACCGCCAACCAACATCACTCCAAGCGTGATCTCGGCGAGTGGCACGAGCACAACTGCGGGGTCTGGCGCACCAAGTGCACGTGCTTGAAATGTCCAGTTGTTGAAAGTTGCAAACTTTGCCACACCCGCATAGACAAACACTGCCGCAACTACGACAGCGAAAATAAAACTCACGTCAGCGGTGAAGTTCCCGCGACTGCTCCTCTAAAAAACACCATCGCACTTTCGGCGCTTTGCCCTGCTTCAAGGGTTTGCACACGACCGACTATGAAAAGATGATCACCAACTTGCGAACTCGACTCAATTGTGCAGTCGATATGTGCGAGTGCGCCAGCAATTTTTGGCGCACCACTTTTGGCTGGAGCCCATTGCACACCTTCAAAGCGAGCATCTGCTTCTTTTGCAAACCTCCAACACAACTCGCCCTGACTTTCTGCCAAAACATTCGCACAAAAAGAACCCGACGCTGCAATTGCTGGCCAAGTTTTTGAAGTTAGCCCCTGAAAGAACCCGACCAACGGTGGATCAAGCGAAATTGAAACGAATGATCCAATCGTTACTCCTTGAGGTTGACCAGCCAAGTCAACTCCAGAAACAATAACTACTCCAGTTGGCAAATTACCCAACACTTGGCGAAATTCGTTGCTATCAAATGAAGCGTTCATCGCTTACGAGACTACGGCAGAAACCTTCACCGACATTTCATCGGCTGCGACAAACACTTCAAAACCACGATTTTTTGCGATTTGGCCAAGACGACCAGCAATCACGTCTAGTGCATCATCAGTTCGAGATGGATCATGATGAAATAATGCCAATCGCTTTACAGATGTTGTTTCGGCGACCCACATTGCAAACTCAAGTGTCGAGTGCCCCCAATTAGATTTCGCTGCAAACTCTGCAGGCGTGTACTGCGAATCGTGGATTAATAAATCTGAATTTTGGCAGAGTTCGCGAGCACCAGCAGTTAGCGCAAAGTTGCCGAGCGGTTGTTGGTGATCAGACAGATATGTCACTGTCGTTTTATTTGCAGTAACTCGAAACCCGATCGTCGGGCCCGTGTGTGGCACAAATCGACTCATCACTTTTGTCGTACCGATTTCAAAGTCGTCATCACCAATTTCGTGAAAATTAATCGTTGCCGCAAATTCATCTAAACAAATCGGAAACAACGGTGGAGAAATTTTTTTTATAAATGTGTCGTGCAGTGAGACTCCATCTGGTTGTCGCGGAGCATAGATATCTAGCACCGTGTCACGATGCAGAAGCGACTTGAAGAATGGCAAACCCTGTGTGTGGTCCCAATGTAAATGAGTAAGCAAGCACGCACCAACGAATGGTTTTGGTTGTGCATCAAGATCATCACAGTTTAAATAACGCAAACCTGTGCCAAGATCAAAAATTATTGGTGACGCAGCGCCAATATCTACTGAGACGCATGATGTATTGCCACCGTAACGCTGAGTCGATTGGCCGTGACATGCAGTTGAACCACGCACGCCATGAAACATCACTGTTACTTCGTTTTCCCCCACTCTGAAACGGTATGCGCAAGTCAACACATTTGTAAAGACCTGATGGGGTGACCTTCGTCGCAGGCAAGTATCTTTTAGACATGGCTGATTTGAAATTAAAGATGGAATGTGTTGCTGCTAACGGCACTGAGTTTTCATATCTTGAATGCGGAACCGGAAAGTTGGCGTTACTACTACACGGATTCCCAGACACGGCACAAACTTGGCGTCACTTGATGCCCGAACTCGCGGCAGCCGGCTACCGAGCCGTTGCTCCATTTACACGCGGATATGCACCGAGTTCGGTGCCCGCGGATGGTTGCTATCAAACGGCAATGCTGGCGCGTGATGCGAATGTGTTACACGAAAAACTTGGCGGCGACAGTGAGTCTGTGATTATCGGCCACGACTGGGGCGCACCTTCTGTTTACGGCGCTGCACTCGACGCGCCATCACGCTGGCAAAAAATTGTCGGCATCGCTGTGCCACCGACTGCTGCTCTCGGTTTGGCATTCGTGCAAAATCTTGAACAAGTTAAACGCAGTTGGTATATGTTTTTCTTTCAGCATCGTCTAGCCGACCTAGTTGTTGGTGCAAATAATCACGCTTTCATTGACATGTTGTGGCGAGATTGGTCGCCAGGATACGACGCAACTGTCGACCTTGAATACGTGAAAAAATCTTTGACAGATCCAAAAAATCTGCAGGCTGCACTCGGCTACTACCGCGCGACCCTAGGCGACGGCTTTCGCGACCCCGCACTGAGCGAATTGCAAACGCTAATGGGATCAGGAGTACCCAGTCAGCCACTGCTTTATCTGCACGGTGCAAATGATGGTTGTATCGGTGCCGAAGTTGTTCAGTCTGCAAAATCAATGGCTCCTGCAAATGTCAGTTTTGCGATTGTTGAAGGTGCTGGTCACTTCTTGCAACTTGAACAACCAGAAAAAGTTAACAAACTAATTTGTGATTTCTTAGTGAGTTAACTAATGACAGTTACGAAAAATCCATTGCGTGACGGCTGGACAATAATTGTCAAGCGCGAATGCGCAACATGTGTCATGGTCGTGCCAGTTATTGCGCGCCTCATGCGCGAATTACCGTCGCTCACGGTTTACACACAAGATGATCCGACATTTCCTGAAGGTGTCGTTTCCGTCAGCGATCTTGATCTTGCTGCAAGTTGGCATGCCGACATCGACACGGTGCCAACTTTGATTTTCCGCGAGAATGGCGTTGAGACAAAGCGCACGATCGGTTGGCTACGAAAGGATTGGCGTGAACTAACCAGAATTGCCGATCTTGGTAGCGAACTACCCGAATTTCGACCTGGTTGCGGTTCAATGAGTGTTGATCCAGACATCGTTGACAAACTTCGCGTGCTTTATGGTGGCGAAATCTTGCATGCGCGGCAGATCGAAATTGCATCGGCTGAAGATGAGTTTGAAGCAATGTTTAGTCGTGGGTACACCGACGGTTTGCCGGTCGTGCCGCCAACGCCAGAGCGAGTAATGAGAATGCTCAGTGGCACTACTCGTGACCCACAAGAAGTCGTTGTACTTGCACCTCCAGATCTAGTTGAACTAACTATTGAAAAGATTGCAATTAATGCAGTGATGGCGGGTTGCCTACCCGAATATTTACCTTGGGTGATCGCTGCGGTCGAAGCAGTATGCACCGACGAATACAACATGCACGGGGTTCTCGCCACAACAATGCCAGTTGGGCCTGTGATTATTTGTAACGGACCTGGAACTCGCGCAATCGGCATGAACTCTGGCGTCAATGTTCTCGGTCAAGGCAATCGTGCCAATCTCACAATTGGTCGTGCGGTGCAATTGATTATCCGCAATGTCGGGGGCGGACGGCCAGGTGAGGTTGACCGCGCAGCACATGGGCACCCTGGCAAATTAAGTTTCTGTTTCTCCGAAGACGAAATCGGCTCGCCGTTTACTTCGCTTGCAGTTTCGCGTGGTTTTGACGCGACGCAAAACACCGTAACTGTTTTTACTGGCGAAGGGCCACGCTGCGTTGTGGATCAACTTGTGCGCGAGCCGGATCAACTCGCGCAAACTTTGGCTGCGTGTTTGCGCACTGTGCATCACCCAAAGTTGCCGTTTGCTTTTGACGCTGTGCTGGTTCTCGGTCCCGAACATGCTCGCGTTTTTGCCCAAGCCAAATGGCATCGCGAGCGAGTGGTGCAAGAAATTCATGACCGTTTACAGATGCCAGGTAGCGAAATTGTGCGTGGCGCCGGCGGTATGGCCGAAGGTGTTCAAGAAGCGTTTAAAGATGCGACCCTGCCGAAGTTCCGACCTGGTGGATTATTACTTGTGCACGCAGGCGGACCCGCTGGATTATTCAGCGCAATTATCGGCGGCTGGGTCAATGGTGTAGCTGGCAGCGATCCAGTGACTAAATTAGTTTCCACATGACTACGCCAGAACGACCATTCTTAGACTTCTATGAGAAGCATTCGCTAATTCCAACAACTTTGACCTTCGTCGACCAGGAGAATTTCTTTTCTCAGAGGAATTTCTTATTTGAAAGTATCGGAATCCCAACGCATTTTCTTCGCGGAATAAAGATTCTGGAACTGGGGCCGGGTACTGGTCAAAAAGTAGAGCATCTGCTTTCTCTTAGGCCTGCCGTATATGTTGGGGTAGATAACAATGCGACGAGCATTAATTCGACTCAAAATATTATTAACAAGTCAGGATTTCGAGGATCGGCGAGTATCAAGACCTCGGATTTTCTAGATTACGAAGATACAGATCGGTACGATTTGATACTCGCCGAGTTAGTAGTACCGACACAAAATGATCCTCAATTATTTCTGAGAAAACTGATCAACTATCTTCAACCCGGAGGAATTCTGATCTACACCTGTTCTGATTCATTAGCGCTACTATCAGAAACCTTACGGCGAGCGATTGTCAATAAATTAGGCATGGTCACCAATGACATAGATAAGTCCGCTGAGGATATTGTTAAATTTTTTGAGCATGATCTTGACTCGCTAAAAGGAATGAACCGAATAAGATCTGACTGGGCTATTGACCAAATGATAAAACCTACAGTTGGACCGCAGCTGAGCATTCCCGAGTCGCTAAAAATGTTTGACAGTCAAGTTAAATTCCATGGAAGCTCGCCAAGATTTTTGGAAGATTACAGGTGGTACAAGAGCCCAGACTCAACAGTTGAAAGCCTAAATGAAGTCGCTATTCAAAATTACTGGAACAAGTGCCACAATTTTGTTGATTATCGATTCGCGTACAAGGCTCGCGACTCTTCAGTGAATAGAAAACTTTTTGCTGCCTCAAACTTCTTATATTCAGTGATTCAAGAAACTCAGTGGAAAAAGAAATCAGAAGAGGCCGTGTTCACTTATGGTGAGCAAATTCTTTCTTTGATCTCCAATGATTGTTCTGGCACTTCCGAGTCCCTGCAGTCGTTTTTAAAATTCTGGAAATCTGGCGAACCCAAAGATCTTCAACAATTCCGAACTTGGTGGGGGCGCGGAACGCAATATATGAGCGTTGTTAGAACTTCATGATCACTGAATCTTCCTACAATCGACAATGCCCAATTTGCTCAAGCAACTCATGGGAAGTTGTTTTACCTCTAGCAGCCACACCACTCGGTGACCGCCTTTCTGATTCATTTCAAAATGCAACATCGTTGCCGAAATATGCACTTGAGTTGGCACTTTGCAACGATTGCGGACATACATTTTTGCCCCTAGTAGTTGCCCCTGAGGAAAGTTATGGTGACTACTTCTTTGAAACATCTGACAGCCCTGGACTTTCTGACTCAATGCAGAGGATTGCCGAGAAACTTTGGCGAGACTGTTCGAAATCAAGAAATAATTACGTATTAGACATTGGATCAAACGACGGCACTTGGTTGCAGCATTTCAAAAACTTAGGAGCCAATGTTTTAGGAATTGAGCCTTCACCTCGACACGCACAAGAAGCCACTGCTCGCGGAGTTGAAACTATTAACGGGTACTTCTCGATTCAATCTGCAAGCGAAATTTGCAAAAAGTTCGGCGCTCCGAGTTTAATAACAGCAAATTTTGTAACGGCCAATGTTCCAGACCTCGCCAATTTTTTTCAAGGTCTCAAGGACTTATCTGATGACAACACGACTATTGCAATTCTTTCGGGCTACCACCCAGACCAATTCAGAGTCAACATGATCGATTTCATTTATCACGAACACGTTTCTTATTTCTCGTGCCAAGATTTTATTAATCTTGGTGAAAAGTTTGGACTTGACCTTGTTGATATCCAAAGAGTCGGGCTTAAAGGTGGCTCAATCCAAGCAATTTTTCGTACAAAAAGTTCTCGTGCTTCCATGAGTGGAGATGTTGGCAGACTCGCTCAATACGAAGAATGGGTCGGTATCCGAACTTTGAGATGGTTTGAATCCATCAACGACCGAATAAAGCAAGCACAAAATCTTACGCACAAGTTTTTGGATCAAATAAAAGCCGACAAAATCGTTGGTTATGGAGTCAGCCATAGTGTTACGACATTGATTTATCAATTTGATTTAGTTGACCGAATTAAAGTTCTAACTGACGACAATCCACGTCGTCAAGGAAAGTTTGCGCCAGGAAGTGGATTAACGGTAATAAGCCCGCAAAAAGTCGTGGACGATAAATTTGATACTGTCATAATTATGGCTTGGCAACATGATCGCTTGATAAAAAATCGCCTCAGCAAACTCGATTACCCAGGTTCAGTCATTCAGCCGCTCCCAGCCGCTGAATTAGTTAACTTGAGCCATTGACATGGGTGCTCTCGTTTATGGTGGGCGATCACCAATTGCCCTTGAGATTTGCAAACAACTTGCGGGTGCGGGCCATGAAGTTCATTTGGTTACCAGAGTTTGTGATGAAGCAATTGTCACACTTGCAAAGGAAAATGGCTGCAGCGAGGTTCACGAATGCAATTTAGAAGATTCTGCCAAATCAATTGAGCTCGCTCTTAAAATAGACTCTCAGGTTGGTGGGCTTGACGCAATCGTATTTGCTCATCGCTACCGAAGCGAAGTTGTGGCACCATTAAAGCAATACTCAGTTGAAGTTTATACACCTTACGAAATTTTAAAAGCAATGGCCACACGTGAACGAATTCAAAATTGCGCAGTCGTTCTTATGACTTCACCGGCAGCCCGGAGCGTTGTCGGTGACCAGGACTTTCAATATCACGCGTCTAAAGCTGCGCTTTCACAACTAGTACGTTTTGGTTCTGTACGTTTCGCTTCGCGCAATATACGCGTGAACGGGCTAAGCCCAGGTTCGTTTATTTTTAAACAACGGGCGGCGGACTTTTATGCAAAAAATCCACAAATTGTTGATCGCGCTAACAAATTGATTCCATTGTCTCGAATGGGAACTGTCGGCGAAATCGCAAGCGTTGCACACTTTTTGCTTAGCAAACAAAGTAGCTATTTGAATGGTCAAATTTTAGAAGTGGATGGGGGGTTGTCAACTCTTGACCCCGCATCTCTATCTAAACCAAATTAATATTTATTTCCGAGCCAACCGCTTTCCGAAAATACTTCAATTAGCGGCCAAACTTTGGCGAAGAGTACTCCTGATTCTCGGGCTACTGAGTTGTTATTAATGATCTGTTTTACGTACTGTGGGGCGAAAATTAGACAAGTCCTAGCCAAAAGTGGATTTACAAATATTTCTTCGCTAGAGACAGTCGGAATTCCAAAACCTGGGCTTTCAAGATTTTGACGGTACGGATCATCATCAATCAAAGCCTTTAGGTATTCGCCTATACCAAGTTGGTAGATGAAAATAGTGGCGCCATCAGAGGTGCCGTAGCCAACGATTCCATCAGTGCGTCTTTGCTCGCAAAATTTAATTGCCGACACCCTGGCATGAGTAAACGCGCTCGACAACTTACCCCAAGACGACGACAAGAAGAGACCACTTGAAACCTCAAAGGCTTTTGCATCTGCCACAGATTGGCCAACTTTGAGCTTTGCGCCTTTGTGTTGAATCAGACATCGAATCGACCCACCTTTTGAAGACATTCGCTGAACTTCCAGAAGTTCGAGTCCGTGTCGATTCAAATATGCGGTCAACGAGAATACCGAAAAATAACTTAAATGTTCGTGAACAAGAGTTTCGACTAGAAGATAGGAAACAATATCGGCCACATAATTTGTCTCCATCGCAAAAATACCGTCAGAAGCCAAAACCTTAACAACACCAGCCATAAAATCATCAAGATCGTCAACATTTGCAACGACAAAATTTGCCACGACAACTTTTGCTTTACCGTGCTTACTTACAATCTCTTCACCAAGTTTCGAGTCAAAAAATTCGACTAACGTTGGCACGCCACGTTTTTCTGCAGACTCGACCAAATTTAAAGCTGGATCAACTCCCAGACAGCGAAATCCCATCTCTACAAATGCTGATGCAAGGTTCCCATCGTTACTGCCGATTTCAACGACCAGATCTTCAGGCACCAGATTTACCATCTCAATTAATCTCGGCACAGAATCGCGATATGACTTCGCTAAAATTCTATTTACTGCTGCGGGTCGAGTTAAACAATGCCGATAGTGTTCGCGATCAACAACAGTTTCAGTCTGAAAGTTGTTGCAAGCGTTACATCGGCTTATGCCAAAAGGAATCAGATTCGCTGACTTTGCAGATCCACCTTTTGGCAAATATTGATCTCCGAGTGGGCTCGGGCTAAGGGTCAAAACATTCTCGAGGTCGGTAGAAGAGCAAAGCCGACAAACAGAGACGGTTCTATAATTTGTTTGCATCGGAGTGAGTAAATCTTACTGAATTTTTGCGAGGCAAGCCCCTGTTAGTGCTTCGGTCGGGGGTGACGCAATAGCGAGTGGTGGCGATCCAGTGAGTAAGTTGGCGCTGTGATGAGTAGCCACTTGATACTCAAGCTAACCAAATCTGAATACAGAATTTTATCGAATTACTGCACCTCGCCCTATCTATTAACTGGACTAGTTAGAAGTTAATTTAACTAAAAAAACTTTGAATAGGTATTTCACCAGCAAAATCTTTTGAAGTTAACTTAATAAACCTTAAGCCACAATCTATATATTCCTTAAAATATTTTTCCTTTGCCAAGAAAACTTTTTGCAAATCATGGCAAACTATTATCGTAGAGTCGGACAGAACCTGACCCTTAAGAGTCTCCGGTGATACTGTCAAAATATCAAGTTCTTGGTTCGGAGTCAATAGATCGAGATTGTCGTCTATGATCCCATCAATCTTAAAGTTAAGTGATTTCAAAGATAAATAAATGCCGAGACTCAGCCGATCGTAACAATACAAATAATTTTGACCTTGTCCGATATCACCAACTGATTTTTTTATAGCGAGCAAGGAACCATTCAATAGAACTGCCATGATCGCATCTGGGTCTAAGTTCTTCGTGAGATCAATATATGCAAGTTTGGACAGGAAGAAAATGTCTCTATTATCAACCATTCGTTGTAGAAATTCTTTTTTTGAGGTTGAGCCACTTAAAATAAAGGCAATAAGAAAATACGAAAACGACAAAGTTAACCGGTTAGCAAGTAAATCACCCTCGGGTGAGTTTATTGAATAATGTTCTGCGAGTCTTGCAAGGCTGACAAACCCCAAAAACCATGAGTCAATATCTTGTGTAGAAAATGATTTTCCCAGACTTCCGGGGCGTCTAGTGTGGACATAAACAGGATCGCTGACTGTAGCAAATGTTTGAAACTTCAAAAAGACAAATGTCATGAAAACCAGATCTTCACCTATACGAATTGGTTCAAATCTAATTTGATTAAAAATAAGAAATTCACGTCGAATAAAAAGTCCCCAACATTGAATTGGCCAGGCTTCAAATTGCACAATAGCTGCCAGGAGATCTTCGCGCTCTGTTTTTACTAGTTGTCCTAAAAAATTCAAAAATGATTCATTAATAATCTCTGAGGATGACTTTTGAATCGGCGCCAAAATTAAGTCTGCTTTATTTAGCGACACACTCTCTAAACCACTTAAAAAATCTCCACAGACCGTATCATCGCAGTCAAGAAAATATATGTAAGTGCCGACCGACAATTCAAGTCCGACGTTGCGAGCATTGCCTGCACCCTTGTTTCCAACAATTCTGTGAAGCGTAACATTTTCAAAATTTCTCGCGAACTCGGATGCAACTATAAAACTTGCATCGATGGATCCATCGTCAACAATCACAATTTGGACTTCCCTAGTAATCACTTCTTTCAGTTTTGCAAGGCAACTTCGCAAATTCTCAGCTCCATTAAACACTGGTATTATAATTGAAACTTTTATCCCCACTATCTACTAACTCCTAGATCTAAATAACTTTTTATCAATATGACTTGTCAGGCCGAACTAACTTCAAGCCTCAACGGAAGCTTGGTTTGTACACCGGCGATAACTTTTGCGACAATATGGTCTCTTCCGTTGCACAAGTTACATGCAACTAGGACATCTTTATCTCTATAGATGCTTTGAATGCGCTCTTTCAAACTTTCTAGATCTAACAGGTTAACTTTATCCGCCTCTGCATTTTTTAGAACTCCGAGATTGTCTGTATGTGCCGAAAATGGGCAAGCGTAAAGATGACCGTGAAGTAAAGTTAGCGTGTCGTTTACGCAACAGTTTCCAAAAACAACTTTGTTCTGATCCAAAGTTCGATCTCTATTTAAAATTCTTCCTACATCTTCCCACTCTGTTACTTGCTCATGAATACAATTTATATTTAGTGACTTACAAGCGTCAGCTAAAAGTTGAGCTTTCCTTGAAACGGGTCCGTAATCTGAGATCTTTACCCACACTCTTGGGTCCTGAAACTTCTTAAGAATTGATTCTTTAGGAATCACTGTTCCATTTGTGTAAAGAACAATTTTATCAAAATTTGAGTACGCAAAAATTGTGTCCAAAACCCTCTCGACATTTTTTGAAACTAAAGGTTCGCCTCCGATTAGTCTTATTTCTGAGACGTAATCTACTGTTACAAAGAAATGTTCAAGAGACTCCACCAAAACCTCTACTTCAGCACCTATTGGTTTTTGGTAGTACTGCATAAGGTTGGAACAATCCACACACTTTAATGAACATCTCTCGGTTAAAACCACATCTAAGCTTTTAACTTTCAACAAAGGTAGTTCAGTTTCTGAGGCTATATCAAAAAGATAGAGATCTATAACTTCTTGTGCCCGATCTAACGACCACTCTAAATCCAACTCGCCATGATAAGAGGGCCAACTTGACTCACGTAAAATATTATCAACATCAAATACGGACTGGATATTTTTATCCCTGCAGATTTTTCGCAGAAATTTACGATTTGAGATATTCGTAGCCAAATACACGACATCGTTTTCGGTCAATTCATCTGGACCAACAACTGGGTAACCACAAAAAAAGGTGCCCCAGTTGGAAGTGTTGCTATCACATATTTTTGTTATTTTAATACCACAGTCAACAATGGCTCGAACAACTATCTTGCCAAAATTACCTGTGCCGAAGACAACGACATTTTCCATGTTCGAATTACTAATATTATTTTTGAGATTATTAGTCACTAAAGTACCTCGCATGTAGTAATTTAAAACGAATGATGATCGAAATTTAAATCTACCATTTGTAGCGTGCTCCGAGATGTTACTAAAGAGCAAAGCCTGCAGATAGAGGTTCTAAAATTTGTTTGCATCGGAATGGGTGACTCTTACTTAATCTTTGCGAGGCAAGCCCCTGTTAGTGCTTCAGTCGGGGGTGACGCAATAGCCAGTGGCGGTGATTCCGTGACTAAGTTAGAGGGTGATGACGAGCAGAGTGATCCTTGACCCGACGAGCGAAAAAAAGATGGCTTCGCGAGAACTGCTTGCGCGACCTGCGAGCATCTCGGGGCAAACAATCGGCTTGCTTGACATTTCTAAAGCCCGTGGCGACGTGTTTTTGAATCAACTCGAATCGCGACTCACAGCAGCCGGCGCCAAGGTATTACGTTTTCGCAAGCCAACATTTACCAAGCCCGCGCCTGTTGATTTGCGCCACGAAATCGCCACCAAGTGCACACTGGTAATCGAAGCCCTCGCCGATTGAGGCAGTTGTACGTCGTGCAGTGTGCACGACATAGTCGATCTTGAAACTCGCGGTGTGCCATCGATGTTCATCGCCTCAGATGTTTTTGTGCAGGCTGCCGAATCTCAAGCGAATGCACTCGGCTTTCCAACTGTGCAACGCGTCTTCGTGCCACACCCAATTCAAGATCGCACCGACGACGAAATGCGTGCGCTCGCCGATTCGGCTTACGACTCAATCGTCGCAGCAATCACAAAAAACTAGAACTACCGGTTAATTAGTCCCAGGCGTCTTCTTGGTTGTATGGTCGCGCGCGAGTTGGTGCGCTGTCGCGCTTCCAAACTAAAACACGCCGACGAAAGTAACAGACTTCTTTTCCTGCCTGATTGAAACCTTTGCTCTCAACTGTCACGACACCGCGATCAGGTTTTGACGACGAAGGTTTAACTTCAAGCACACGAGTCTCGGCATGAATCGTGTCGCCATGAAAAGTTGGATGCTTGTGTTGCAGCGTTTCAACTTCGAGATTGGCTATTGCCGCACCACTGACATCGGGCACGCTCATTCCAAGAACGAGCGAATAAACCAAATTTCCAACCACAACATTGCGACCCTGCACACTTTGTTGCGCGAACCAATCGTTTGTATGCAACGGGTGATGGTTCATCGTGATCATGCAGAACAAATGATCATCGGCTTCTGTAATTGTTTTGCCCGGCCAATGTCGATAAACATCGCCAACTACAAAATCTTCTAGATATCTTCCAAACGGTCGTTCGTAAATCGTCACAAGTTACACGCTAATTGCTACGACGTCGTTCATCACGAATTTCACGCGACACAGGTATCTCCTCGGTTTCAGAAAGGCCATATCGAGGATCATATTTTGGCAAGGTGACATCTCTCGTGCGGTCAGTTGTGGCATTGCGTTCAACCCATTCAATACGGCTTGTACGACTTGCGTTTCCGACATCTGCATATCGCTTGAGTGATTTCAATTCGCTGGCTTGTTGCAACGCAAATCTTCCAAATCGCAAACTTACATAGCACGCACCTCCAACCAAAATGGGTAGCCAGAACTGCACAAGGCGATAACTCAAAACGCTGACAGTGGCTGTCGTCGTCGAAAGTCCGAAACCGACAAGAGACGGAATATAAATACTTTCAACGAGACCAAGACCACCAGGTGTGATCGGAATTGAAGCGAAAATATTTGCGAGACCAAATGAGATCACAAGGCCGACAATGCTGACAGACCCACCGAAAGCATGAACAAATACATAAAGCGCCAGAATGTCAAGACCCCAGTTGAGCAGCGCCCATGACAAAACGCGAACAAGTAAACCAGGCTCAGCTTTTAATCCACGTAATCTTTCGCCAAGATGGACTGCGACTTCGCCAGCTTTATCTTGGTCGAAGTGCAGTCGACGGGCGATCCATCGCATCACTCGCTCAGCACGACCTTGGCGATCAACTAAACCGACTACGACACCAGCAGCAATAACCATGATTATCACTCCAAAAATCGCAGCCGTTCCGTAAAAAGCATTTACCCCGCGACCCGGAATCGAAATAATTAACCCGACCCACAATATGACATTCAGCACAACCGCCGAACCGATACCCGCAGTCGCAAGCGCAAAACCAGCGTCGCGACCTTCGGCACCGGCGAGTGTGATCATTCGAAAACCTAGGGCGTTACTCGCTGCCGAACCACCAGGCACAAGACTGCCGAGCGACCTAGTAGAAAGTTGAATTCTAAATAATGTCCAAACGCTTACTTTGCTTGCATCTTCACCAAGCGCAACATGGGTAAGCATTGAATAGAAAAACAGCGCAGCAAATTCAAGAAAAATACCTAACACGAGCCACTCTGTTTTAACTTCGCTAAGTTTCTTCAGTGCATCGCCGAATCCAGGCACAATCGGTATGACAAAAATCCACAAAATCAAGGCGAAAATTGCCCAACGCACCCAACGCAACGAAGCTCGTAACGCGGTGAACCTGAGTCGTTGCGGGACGAAACTCATCTGCCTATATTACGGCTGAATGAAGACAATTTCAGTACTTATAAGTAGCGTTGTTCAGATGACTAATACTTCAAATACAACAGATTTGGTTATTGCGGCGCGCGCAGTTGAACTTGCATCTGCGATCGTCGGCAAAGGTGTTCGCACTCTTACCGCAACGGGTGGACCGGACACGCAACAAGTTCTTGCATACGATCTCGCGCACGCAGGAGCAGCAGTTGAAACTGCGCGATCAATGCTCGACTACGGCGCGAAGGGCGAAATTGAAGCAACACTTACTTGCGCATTTGTTGCAGACATGGTACACGATTTAGTTTCACGATTAATCGGTCGCGAAAAACTTTGGGGTGTTGATCCATCAACACTTGCAGAGTCACATGACTTTGTCGAAAAATATCTTGACCCAAATTTGCTTGCATCACTTGCTAACAAACCTGGCAAGAAATTTTTAGACGATGACAACGAAATGGTGCAAGATACTTTTAGAAGTTTCGCCACCAAAGTAGTTGCACCCCACGCCGAACATGTGCACCGCGAAAACCTTGATGTGCCCGAAGAAATTATTTCTGGCCTGGCAGAGATCGGTGCATTTGGTTTGTCGATACCAGTTGAATATGGCGGCTTCAGCGAAGGTGGCGACGGCGAATATATGGCAAGTTGCATCGCCACCGAAGAACTTTCTCGCGCATCACTTGGCATTGGCGGTTCGCTGATAACTCGTCCAGAAATTCTCACTCGCGCGCTCGTCAAAGGCGGCACCGAAGCACAGAAACATGAGTGGTTGCCAAAACTTGCAACTGCAGAAGTTATGGTCGCTGTTGCTGTTACCGAACCTGACTACGGCAGTGATGTCGCATCCATTAAGACGACCGCAGTGGCTGCACAACAAGACGGCAAAGATGGCTATCTAATCAATGGAGTAAAAACTTGGTGCACATTTGCGGCTCGTGCAAACGTTTTAATGTTGCTCGCCCGCACCGACCCAGACCGCTCAAAATCTCATAAAGGATTAAGTGTGCTGATTGTGCCCAAGCCTCGTGGCGATGCGCACGGTTTTGTTTTCAATCAACCTTCAGGTGGTCGAATGGAAGGTCGTCCAATTGACACGATCGGCTACCGCGGAATGCACTCATATGAAATTGCACTCGAAAACTGGTGGGTGCCGGCAGATCATCTAATTGGCGAAACTGCCGGACTCGGCAAGGGTTTCTATTATCAGATGGAAGGATTCGAAAACGGTCGTCTGCAAACTGCTGCACGCGCGGTTGGCGTGATGCAAGCCGCATACGAAGCCGCGGTTGAATATTCGCAGAACCGAAAAACTTTTGGCAGCAACATCGCCGAGTACCAATTGATCCAAGTCAAACTTGGACGAATGGCTGTCGTGATTCAGGGCGCTCGCCAATTCAGTTATGCAGTTGCCAAAATGATGGGCAAAGGTGAAGGCGCGATGGAAGCCAGCATGGTCAAGGCTTACGTTTGCAAAGCCGCCGAATGGGTGACGCGTGAAGCAATGCAGATACATGGCGGATACGGCTACGCCGAAGAATATTCGGTGAGCAGATTATTTGTTGATGCTCGAGTGCTCAGTATTTTTGAAGGCGCGGACGAAACTTTGTGTCTAAAAGTTATTGCTCGACGAATGGTTGAGACTGCAAAAGCTAGTTAACTAGCTAACTGGCGCAATTATTAGCTAACGAAATCAATTAAGTCGTGCAGACTTTTAATGCGTTCACAGTCTGCGCCATCATGAAACCCGTATGGGTCGAGCAAAATCGGTGACAAGCCAGCGTTGCGCGCGCCGCCTACATCATTGATATACGAGTCACCGATATATGCAATTCGTTCGCGCGGCACATTCATCACACCAATTGCTTCGTCAAAAATTTCTGGTTCAGGCTTGGCTACCCCGACAACATGCGAATCAGTAACGATTAAAACGGGAACGCCCGAACCCTCGCCTACTTGACAAACATTTTCGTTAGCCAGAGTTCGCTCAATTTGCCCGCTGGCGTTTGAGACAATGCCAATGCGAGTGCCGAGCAAATGCAATCGCCACAAGCCAGCAACTGATTCGTGCAGTGGAAACCGCCACAAAAACGCCGAGAAAACTTTCAGTAGTGCAACTGCGGCATCTGTGACTTTTTCTTCTGGCACGCCAGCCTCGCGAGCATATGCCTCACGATATGAACTCCATGAGATCCGTTCTATTGAATTTGCAGCCTGCAATGCAGTCGCCGCGTCAATTGCCGCCATGCCCGCATAGTGACATCGCACAAGCACTGCGAGATTTGTTGTGCCGCCAAAAGGTTCAAGCACCATGCCAGTTGTCAGCGGATCAGGAACTACAAAAATTCCACCTGCATCAAATAGCAGCGCATCAAAACGCTTAGTCATAATCTTGCGCTCAAAAAATTTGTGTGATCAGTTATTTAGTGCGCTTTAAACCAGCACGACCACCGCGCGAAATAAATTTCAACGCCATCTTGCGGCTCGCTTCATCAATCATTTCATCCCCGAACATAACTGCACCTTTGCCTTCGCCTTCGGTCGCTGTTGTGTAGGCATCCAAAATTGCCCACGCTTTGTCAAATTGCTCTTGAGTCGGAGAAAACACTTCATTCAAAATTGAAACCTGGTCTGGGTGTAATGCCCATTTGCCGTCGTATCCGAGAGTTCGAGTGCGTTGGCAATAATTTCTAAACCCGTCTGAGTCACGAATATATAAATACGGGCCATCAATGACCTGTAAACCGTTAGCGCGACCTGCCATCAATATCTTTGAGAATACATAATGAAAGTGATCGCCAGGATATTCTGCGATTTGCACTCCACCAGTCAGCACTGGCATTTCCATGCTTGCCGCAAAATCTGCTGGTCCAAAAATAATTGTTTCAATTCGAGAACTCGCCGCGCAAATTTCTTCAACATTGATTAGTCCACGAGCAGTTTCGATTTGTGCTTCGATTCCGATGTGTCCGATTGGCAAGCCATTTGCAATTTCAACTTGACGTAACAACAAATCTGTCGCCACAATCTGCGCCGCGGTCTCGACTTTTGGCAACATGATTTCGTCAAGGCGCTCACCAGCACCAGCGACGACTTCAATGATGTCAAACGCCGTCCACTTTGTGCTCCAGTCATTAACTCGAACACACACAACTTTGTCGCCCCAATCTTGGGTGCGAATCGCAGTCGCAATCTTGGCGCGCGATGCTTCTTTTTCTTTTGGTGCGACGGCGTCTTCAAGATCTAAGAACACCATGTCGGCAGGAATGCCTGGTCCTTTGCCCATCATTTTTTCTGATGAACCTGGGATTGATAAACAACTGCGGCGTGGTAGATCTCGTGAGCGTGGTGACATATTTAAATACTATCTTTATCGCGAATACATCGCCCGAGACTCAAACGCGATTACATTGCGCTGCGGCGCAAGAGTTCGGTTGTTGGTGGACACTCGGCGATGAACGGCGTCGTAATATCCTGCGACACGCCATTTGGTGAAATAATTTGCGTGACCAGCGATACAGGAACGACATCAAACGGATTTTCAATATCGGCACTCATATCGGCGAGCATGCCGACCCACAATGGTTCAGGCAACCGCGTGCCACACGGTGTAACTAGCCACACTGGTTTTTGTTCACAATATGCAAGTGCCGCAACGCTATGGCTACCACCACTGCACAACACATCGCGCACACCAGTCGCAAGTGCTTCGATAATCACAGCATCACATTGAGAAATTATTCGCGAAAGAAATTCGTGTTGCACCAAAGTCGCATCAATATCAATATTTTGTAGTCGATCAACCAAAGCATCACCATCGCCGTTGCTCTCGACAACGAAAAGTTTTAAGTCCGCACGCCGCGAAATTGCATTCAGTGTTGCTGTCGGCCAGCCGACAATGCACACAACTGCATCTTGTGGCAAAGCGTCGCGCAAAGTTTTGACTGTGTTGTCAGTCTCGATTTGCTCTTCGCATCGACGAATCGCCTCAAACGGGTCATTGGCGCCAAGCACATGGCTGCACAGCCACCACAATGGCCCGGTCGTTGGATGCCTCTGCACGATTCTCCGCACCGCCAAAACAATGCCTGCTGGTTCGTGACTTAGGCCACCTAGGGCGGCCGCGGTTTCGCGCACAAGTGAAACTGGGTCTGCCCCGCGAGCCCTAGCCACATATCGCAAATGCTCAATCGGATGCATTTCCAAAACGCTACTGCCGACTTGCTACGGTCGTGGGAGATGATTATCCAGCCTTCCCTCGACACACAACTTCAACCGCTCACAGGCAACGCTCGGCCGCTTGAACAATGGTTGACAACTTTCCATCTCGCAACGATTGTGCTTGACCCATTCACAAATGAAAGCGCGTGGATCTTGCCGACTGCAGTTCGAATTTTGCGACAGTTCGCAGGTGCGTCAGTCCGGACGAATTTTGTTATCACTGCAACGCCAGATGCGGCCCGAGAATTTCTCGGACCACACGCGCAAGAGTTTTTAGTATTCTGTGATCCTGCACGCACATTTGTAAAACAACTTGGTCTCAGTGAACTTCCTGCGTTTGTTTATATTCAAATTGATGGCAGTGTCCCAGTTAGCGCTCAAGGATGGAACGCCAAGGCGTGGCGAACGGTTGCCGATCACATTGCAACCGTAGTTTCGTGGAGCAAGCCAAGCATCCCAATCGCTGGAGACCCAGCCAGTTTCAAAGGTTCACCCGCACTCGTCTAAGCGTGTTTGGAGAATAACCTGTAGTTGTGGCAACTAAGCAACCGGAGCCGTTTGTAAATTCAACATTGTTGCCACTTGGCCCTGATAAAACTATCTATCGCAAAATTTCTGGAGATGGTGTCTCAACTGTTAAAACAGAACTCGGAACGTTCGTTCGTGTTGATTCGTCGGCAATTACTTTGCTTACGCAAACAGCGATGCGTGACATCGCACATTTATTGCGCACTGAACATTTACAACAACTCGCCGACATTCTAAAAGATCCAGAATCAAGCGCCAACGACCGCTTTGTTGCACTCGATCTTTTAAAGAATGCCAGCATCTCTGCTGGCGGAGTGTTGCCAATGTGCCAAGACACAGGAACCGCAATTGTTAAAGCCGCCAAGGGACAAATGATATTCACCGGCGGTGGCGACGAAGAATCAATCAGTCGCGGAATCTACAACACCTTTCAAACTTCTAATTTGCGCTACAGCCAACTTGCCCCGATCACGATGTATGAAGAAGTGAACACAAATACAAACTTGCCAGCAGAAATAAAGATTTCAGCGACTAATGGCGATGAGTTTAAATTTTTATTTATTGCCAAAGGTGGTGGCTCAGCAAACAAGAGCTACCTGTTTCAAGAAACTAAAGCATTGCTTAACGAAAAAGTATTGCTACCCTGGCTTTTCGACAAGATGCAAACGCTGGGCACATCGGCGTGCCCGCCGTATCACCTTGCTGTTGTAATTGGTGGAACCTCAGCAGAGTATGCAGTCGAGACAGCGAAACTTGCGAGCACAAAATATTTAGACTCGCTTCCGACAGCAGGCTCGCCGACTGGCCATGCATTTCGCGATACCGATCTTGAAGCAAAAGTTCTTAAACTCGCCCAGCAAACAGGTATCGGCGCACAATTCGGCGGCAAATATTTCTGTCACGATGTTCGCGTCATTCGCTTGCCACGACACGGCGCAAGTTGTCCTGTGGCAATTGCTGTTTCATGCAGCGCCGATCGTCAAGCGCTTGGCAAGATCACCAAAGATGGTGTGTTTCTCGAACAACTTGAACAAGATCCTGCACGGTTTTTGCCAGAAGTAAAACGAGAAGAACTATCTCACGATGTCATCAAAATTGATTTGAATCGCCCGATGAGTGAAATTCGCGCGACGCTTTCCAAATATCCGGTGAAGACGCGAATCATGCTGACTGGCCCAATGGTTGTCGCGCGCGACATTGCACATGCAAAACTTAAACAACGACTCGACGCCGGTAATGGTCTGCCCGATTATTTAAAAAACTATTGCGTTTATTATGCCGGTCCGGCTAAGACTCCTGAAGGTTTCGCATCCGGGTCTTTTGGCCCGACAACTGCGGGCCGAATGGATAGTTATGTTGAAGAGTTTCAACGCGCAGGTGGCAGTTTTATCATGCTCGCCAAAGGCAATCGCTCGACACAAGTTACCCAAGCCTGCAAAACACACGGTGGCTTTTATCTCGGATCAATAGGTGGACCTGCCGCACGACTCGCACAAGACTGCATTACCAAAGTTGAAGTTCTTGAATATGAAGAACTCGGCATGGAAGCCATCTGGAAGATTGAAGTAAAAGATTTTCCTGCATTCATTGTTGTTGATGACAAAGGCAATGATTTTTTTGAGATCGTTAACGCTGCGGCGCTCGGCACCGTTGTACAAATTCGTCGATAGTGACACTTGTCGAAGAACGAATCTCGTGCCCACTCGGCAGTTGGGATGGCGAACCCGGCAGATGTCAGTTATGCAATCAGTTAATTGAATCAACTCGTCGTCGAACTTGGTGCTCAAATAAATGTGCACGCGAATGGCAACGCAACCACATCTGGAGGTTCGCTAGGTCGGCCGCCAAACGTCGTGCGAAATATCGCTGCCAACAACAAGGTTGCACAGCCGAACGTCGCGATTGCGAAGTCAATCACATCTCAGCACGCAACGGTGGCGGGTACGGGCCGGGCTGTCATCATCATTTGAACCCAGACAAAAACGGTGTCGGTGGATTAGAAGTTTTGTGCCGAGCGCATCACGCGGAAGTGACTGCCGCTCAAGCCAAGGCACGCGCCGCCGCACGCGCAAAACTAAAAGCTACTGAAGCGAAAACGAAAACGAAAAAATTAAAACCTGTTAAAAAATTAAAGAAGCGACTTTAACGCACTGCGAGTTGCGGCAACTTCGTCAGGGTCACTACTAAATTCAACCGCTGCAAAATCTGTTACACCAACACCACCAAGATCTGCAATGCGCTGCTTAACCTGTTCGGCAGTGCCCGCAATAACAATGTCTTCAGGTCCGGCAGCACCTTCGTGATCAAGCATTGCTCGGTAACTCGGTAGTTGGCCATAAATAACAAATGCCTTCGCCGCAAACTCTTTTGCCTTAGCGACATCATTTGTTACACACACTGGTAGCGCCGCAATAACTCTCGGGGCTTTTCGACCAGCAATTTTTGCGGCTTCGTTAATTGTTGGCACAGTCAACGTCTTCAAAGTATTTGGACCCGTGCACCATGTGTAAGTTCCGTCAGCAAGTGCGCCTGTCACCCGCAACAACTGGGGCCCAAGTGCAGCAACCACAACCGAAAATGGCGACGAGCCAACACCAGACAGCGAACCGCGTGTCGTCAGCGTTTCACCAGCGAATTTTGCCGCCTCGCAACGCGCCAATGGCATGAGTATCGAAAGATATTCGCGCAAGTGGCGAACTGGCTTGTCGTACGACAGACCCAACATTCCTTCAACGACTACTTTGTGGCTTAGTCCGATACCCAGACAGAGTCGGCCGTTTGACACGGCATTAACTGTGTGACTTTGTTGCGCAATCGCCATTGGATGACGCGGGTAAGTCGGCACGACACTCGTGCCGATTTCGATTCGAGGTACTTCACGACCAACTATTGCCAGTGCGGTCAACGCATCATGGCCGAAAATATTTGGCGCCCAGTAACTTGCAAAGCCATCGCGTTCAGCTTGCTTTGCCTCACTAACGACATCGTCAATTGTTCCTGAGTTAACTGTTCCACCGAAGATTCCGATTTTCATTGTGCGCCCTTATTATTTGTTGATCCGGATTATTTGTTGATCCGGATTATTTGTTGATTCAAACTATTGTCAGGCAAAATCATACAACGCGTGTTAAAAATTTACGGCGTCGTAGTTTGAGTCGGTACTGTCGATGCGACTTGAACACCAGCGATCGTTGTTTGAGTCGGCGATCCTTCAACTGTGTCTACCGTGGCTGGCATCACACCTTTGCCAGCAGCCGAGTCATCTCTAAATTTTGAATCTAGACATTCACCCTCACGAAACGGCGCAATGTCAAGCGCACGAGCAACTGCTACTGCGAAAATACTTCGCCCATTTTTAGAAAGATGAACACCATCTGGCGCCAAAACACCATCTGATTTAGAGATTGTTGCCCAATCCAAAATCGAGACATTTTTAAACTCAACTGCTAAATCATCAAGCACTTTGTTGACATCACGCTGGGCATTTCTAAACAATGACGTATTCACCAACAGAATTGGGCGTGGCGTCAGTTTCTCGACAATTTTGCGCATCTGTTTGCCATACGACTCTTCATTACCTTCATAATTTGAACCCAAAAAAACTACGGCAGCGTCCCACCCAGATTCGGCGTTCATCCGCTTATCTAAAACTCGCACACCGAACTCGGCGAATCGACTGGCCTCGGCTTCAACTGCAACTTGCCAACCAAGAGGCACGAGTGCATTGCACATCTCATTGCCGTATCGCTTTGCAGTTGCGGCCATTATCGAATCACCGATCATCAACAACCGATTGCCACCGGCTTTTGTTCCGATTAGTCCACCCTCGATGCTCGGCAACTCAAAGTCGAAACCTTCAGGAAGTGTGATCGCCGTACCGAAGTCATATCCAGGAATTCGACCGACTCCAGACATCACTCCCGAACCGTCATCGCCGGTCAACGACGCGCAACTAACGATAAGCAAAAGTGCGATTACAACTGAAATTTGTTTCTTGACTTGTTTTTTGGCTTGCTTCAAACTGACGTCACCTCAACTCGGGCGTCATTAAAACACGCGCCTCCAACAAGGTCATTGAGTTCATCGGGCGCGAAAGCATTTGCCGTCACGCCTTGCCCTGTGGCGCGCAACCATAAACCTTTAGGGATTGAACACACACCTGGTCGCATCGTTTGATCAACCACCAAATCAATTTCAAGTGTTGCCTTGTCGTTAAAAACTTTAACTCGTGTTGAATCGCTAAGTTTGCGAGCAATCACATCTTGCTGATTCATATAAATCGCTACTCGCGGTGGATCAGTATCGGCGAACATCGAATTGATCGTATGCGAAGTAGCCGGGCTGAGCAGAACCAGCGAATAACCTTTTGCTGAATCGCTTTCAATAAATTTCGGCAACGGCAACTCACTTTGAGCAGTGAACAATTGCGCACGCTTGCCATCAAAACTTGGCCAAGTGTCGTGAAACTGAACTGTTGTTCCAGGTTTGCGAAATTGCACTGGCAGATTTTTTTGCATCGCAACACGATCGGCAATGATTTTAGGATCAGCATTAAACTCATCGACGCTAAAACCAAGTCGAAGTGCTAGCGCCGCCGCGAATTCATTATTTGTTCGCGACTCACCGACTCGATCAATAACAGGCTCAATCACCTGCGCCGAATACGAACCATACGAACCAACGACATCGTGCACTTCAAAATGTGTAGTCGCTGGTAACACAACATCCGCATACATCGCCGTGTCCGTCATCACTTGTTCGTGTAACACAGTGAAAATATCTTCACGCGCCAAACCGGCGAGCATCCCAACTTGATCAACGGCTGTGACTGCTGGGTTAGCACCCTGAATCACTAAAACTTTCGCCGGCGCTGGCCACGCACCGACATCACCGCGCAGCACACGTGCGACGTGATTCATGTTGAGTTCGCGACGAACTGGTCGCTCAATGTTTTCTGGCCAAGTCGCTTCCACATTTACAGAAAACCCATCACTTGTCGAAGCCAACACACCTGAACCATGCGTTCCGAAGTTTCCAGCCACGACCCACAAACTCAACACAGCCAATACACCGCTACCGCCGTTGCGGTTGCGCTCGGGGCCATAACCCATCCGCAAAACTGCAGGCTTCGTATTTGCGATCAACTCCGCAAGTTCTCGAATTAGATCAAGCGACACACCGCAAATACGACTCGCATCTTCGAGCGAATATTTACTTGCCGCTTCTAAAAACTCTTCGCTGCCAGTTGTGTGCGCATCTAAAAATTTGCGATTAACACTGCTAGTTCGAACAAGTTCATTTGCCAGCGCGTATGCCAAAACAACATCAGTACCAGGCTGTATCGCGAGGTGCAAATCAGCACGAGATGCAGTGCCTGTCACGCGAGGATCAATAACGACTAGTTTTCCCCCGGCTTTTTGAACTTTAGCCAGCAGTGGCAATAGATGTGTGCCGCTAACAGCTGGGTTTGCCCCCCACACAACAACAAGTTTGGCTTCAACGACATCAAGCGTGTCGATACTCAGCATCTCGCCAAAGACTTGATCCCAAGCTGCGCCATAAGTCGCCGCACAAATAGTGCGCAGAATTTCTGGTGCACCAAGTCGTGCAAACAAATGGGGTGTTAAATATTTTGCTTCAAGTTTTGACGATGATGAGTTATACAAATATGGCAACACCGATTCAACGCCGTAATCGCGAATTGCATCGCTAATTTTTGCCGCGACTAAATTAAGAGCCTCGTCCCATGTTGCTTGGCGAAACTCTCCAGCACCTTTTTTGCCAACCCGAATCAGTGGTGTCAAAATTCTTTCTGGCGAATAAACGCGATCGGCGTGGTGCTTAACTTTTTTGCAAATCCAACCGTCAGTTAGTGGGTTCGATAGCTCATCAACCGGCGCGGCATCAATTTTTGTAATTCGACCAAGTGTCAGGGTCACTTCAAGTGAGCATGCATCCGGACAATCAAGTGGACAAGCGGTTCGCACCATCTGTCCATTATTGCACGACTTCAGGTCGCACGAATTAGTTATTGGCTAGTTGAATTTTCTGTTGAAAGTTCGTCGAAAGTGTCGATGTTACGAAGTTGCTTAAATTTGTACCAAAAAATGCCAACTATTCCGAGCGTCGCAATGCCGCCGCCGACAACGGTTGCTGGCACACCAACTGCTTGAGACATTGCACCCGACTCAAAAGCGCCGAGTTCATTTGTTGCACCAATGAAAACATTTTCAACAGCCGCAACTCGACCTCGTTTGTCGTCTGGTGTTACCAGTGGCACGATTGCTCCTCGCACAAAAACGCTGATCATGTCGCCCGCACTGAGAATCATCACTGCGAAAAATGCCACCCAGTAGTTGTGCGTTAGCCCAAGCACGATCGTGCCAGCGCCGAACACACCAACAGCAATCAGCATCGCCCGGCCAACGTGACGCCGAATTGGTTTAAATGCCAGCAGTACTGCAGTGCTTGCCGCACCAATACCTGCTGCGGCACGTAACCATCCGTATGCAACGTCGCCAACGAGTAGTTGATCTTTAGCAATCACGGGCAACAATGCAATTGCGCCACCAAATAAAACTGCAAACAAATCAAGCGAGATCGCCGCCAGCAAAATTGGCGTGCGTTTAATAAATCGCAAACCTTCCATCGCCGAATGCAATGTCGGCTTCTCGGTCTTTGCAGGTTGATCTGAAATTATTTTCAGTTTGATCCGCGAGACCAGTATTATTCCGAGCGCAATCAAACCTGCAGCCGTTGCATATGCAATCCATGGTGCCGCCGCATATAGAAACCCAGACATCGCCGGACCAATAATCATTGCGCCTGTCCAAACTGTTGAATACATCGCCACCATTTGCGGCAATCCGTTTTCTGGTGCAATCATTGGGCCGATAGAACGCATTGCTGGTGTTACAAATGCTCGCGAGGTGCCATAAAAAACCGCAATAATAAAAATCGGAAACACACTTTTTGGATTAGTCAGTGAATAAGCCACGAGTGCCAACGAACATGCAAGTTCGCCAAGCATTGCCGTCACTGCAACGCGACGACGGTTATATCTATCGGCGACACTGCCCGTAACAAAAACCAATAATGCAATTGGTAAAAACTCAGCTAAGCCCAACCAGCCGATATCAAGTTCGCGACCAGTGATGTCATAAATATGTTTGCCAAGCGTCGCGGCTTGCAACATTAGGCCGATATATAAAGCCGAGTTCGCAATTATAAAAGATTTAACTGCTGGAGTTTGAAACACCTGGCGAGCCGAAAGTTTGACTTCACGGTTTGGTTCTGGCGTATTCACTGCGCCATAACGATACTTGCTTTTGCGCGTTTAGATACATATATATAGTGTGAGTTCATGGCGCTTTCACCACTTGCACAACAAACCCGATTTATTGATGGCCTCGGTCAAGCAGAACTTGTTAGTTCGGGCAAAGTTTCAGCACTTGAACTTCTTGAAGCAGCAATTGAACGAACCGCCGCATTTAATACGCCGATTAACGCAATCAACATCACATGGTTTGAACATGCTCGCGAGTTGGCAAAAAATTTCAAAGCGAACTCGAAGCACAAGTTTGGCGGCGTGCCATTTATTTTGAAAGATCTCGGCAGCCCGTATGCGGGGCAACATATGTCAAACGGAAACATCGCACTTAAGAATGCAAAATATATTGCGCCGACAAACTCGGTTCTTGTTCAACGATTTATTGACACGGGTTTAATTACTTTTGGTCGCTCTAATACTCCAGAATTCGGCAGCGTGCCAGTCACCGAGCCGCTTGCGTGGGGGCCGACTCGAAATCCGTATGATCTTTCGAAATCACCAGGTGGTTCAAGTGGTGGCAGCGCTGCAGCAGTCGCAGCCGGAATTATTCCGATGGCCCACGCCAGCGATGGTGGCGGCAGTATCCGCGTGCCGGCTTCGTGTTGTGGCCTTGTTGGTTTAAAAACTTCGCAAGGACGAATCTCTCTCGCACCATTTGGTGATGAAGCAAACTTCAGTGTGCACTTTGCCGTGACCAGGACTGTTCGTGACACGGCTGCGCTACTCGACGCCACGCATGGCCCAGGCATCGGTGACCGTGTTATCGCCGCAGCGCCGACAAGACCTTACATGCAAGAAGTTGGCGCAGACCCGGGCAAACTTCGCATCGGTTTTCTTGATCATCATCCAGTTGGTGGACAAATGGATAGCGAATGTTCTAAAGCAGTCCAAGACACTTGCAAACTACTTGAGTCTCTTGGGCATCATGTTGAGAGTTCATGGCCGAAAGCACTTGAGCAAGCAGACTTCTCCGGAAAGTTCACTGCGATGTGGTCTACAAACATGTCAATTGCTCGTGATCTTCTCGGTCAAATGCTCGGGCGCGAAGTTGTCAAAGACGACATCGAATTCATGAACTGGGCAATGGCAGAATTCGCCGGCACAAAAACCGCAACTGATTACGCCAGATCAGTTGTTGCCGCGGTGAACTATCGCAGGCTGGTTCAACAGTGGTGGGCAGATGGTTGGGATCTTTTGGTTACGTCAACAATGGCGCGACTACCGATGCCCCTTGGCACGATCAAAAACGAGCCAGAAAATCAAATGAACTCGCTACGAATTGCTGGCGAATGGATTCCGTCGACACCGCCATTTAATACGACTGGTCAACCAGCAATCAACGTTCCATTGCAATGGACACCTGAAGGTATTCCCGTTGGCATTCAAATTGTTGCCGCTTACGGACGTGAAGATTTGCTCATT